>JAUYMQ010000142.1 GCA_030698575.1 Deltaproteobacteria bacterium | reverse complement strand
CGTGGGGGCTTATGGTCTATACTGGGGCCGGGAGGATGGACCATGAGCGTTGCGACCAAGCTGGCGGGCATCGATCTCCTCGACCCGTCGGGCAAGAAAGTGCGGCTGGGGGACATGTGGGGGGAGAAGCCGGTTGTCCTGGCGTTCATCCGGCACTTCGGCTGCCTCTTCTGCCGGGAGCAGGTGGCCGATCTGCGGGGCGAGTTGAAACAGATACACGACCGCGGCGCGGAGCTGGTGGTCGTCGGCAACGGGCGGCCCGAGCAGGCCCGCGATTTCAAGGAGAAGCAGAAGATCACATTCCCCCTGCTCACCGACCCGGCCCTCGAGGCCTATCGGGCGGCGGGGCTGCGGCGCGGGCTCATCAGCTCGCTCGGGCCGCGGTCGATGCTGCATGGGCTGCGCGCGCTCAGCAGTGGGAACGTGCAGACCTCGGTGAAGGGCGATCCGTGGCAGCAGGGTGGGGTATTCGTCATCACGCCCGCGGGCAAGGTGCTCTTCACGCAGAGGAGTAAAGAGGCCGGCGACCACGCCGACACCGCCGATATCCTGGCCGCGCTCGACAAGCCGCGTAAGAAGAAGCCCGACGGCGCCAAGGCCCGGCGCCCGAAATCCGCGAAGCGACAAGTGAAATAGGTGGGACGGTCCCCCTTTCCGGGGGGCCGAACACGCGACCGGAGGGGGGAACCTGATGGGGAAAGCGGGACAGTCCCCCTTTCTACCAGCGCTCTTGCTCACCGCCGCGCTGGCCGGCCTGGCTCTGCTCGCCGGCTGCGGCGCCGATGTCGCGCCCCGGCCCGACTACCGTCTGGGTGCGCCCCTCGCGGAGGGCCCCGAGGCCCTCGAGCTGGTCGCCGCCCTCGACGCCCCGCTTGGCAATGTGGCCGTGTCGGCCGATGGGCGCATCTTCATCACCTACCACCCGCTCGCCGGCCCGAAGGTGAAGGTCGCCGAGATCCTGCCGGACGGCACGTCGGTCCCCTACCCCGATGAAGCATGGCAGTCGAAGGACGACGGCTTCCAGACACCCCAGGGCATCGTGCTCGACAGCCGGGGACGGCTCTGGGTGCTCGATCACGGGAAGAACGGCTTCGGCACGCCCGCGCTCATCGCCTTCGACATCGCGACGGGCAAGCTGGCGCACCGCCATAACTTCAGGCGCGACGAGGCGGGCTGGGGCTCCTACCTGAACGATCTCTCGGTCGACGCCGATCGCGGCGTTGCCTACATCGCCGACACGGCGAACTTCAATTTCAATCCGGCGATCATCGTTTACGACATTGGAGAAGGGCGCGTGCGCCGCGTGCTGCAGGATCACCATTCGGTGAAGGAGGAGCCGGTCGACATGATCGTGGAGGGCGAGAAGGTGACGCTTTTCGGCGTGATGCCGCTGCGCGTGGCCGTCGACTCGATCGTGCTGTCGCTCGACGGCGAGACGCTTTACTACGGGCCGATGTCGGGCACGACGATGTACCGGATACCGACGTCGGCGCTGCTCGACGAGGACATGGACGACACGCAGCTGGGGCTCGAGATCGAGGCGTTCGCGCCCAAACCGCTTTCCGACGGGCTCACGATCGACCGCGAGGGGAACCTCTACCTGACTGCGATCGAGGACCGCGCGATCGCGGTGCTGCGGCCGAACCGCGAGGGCGAGACGCTCATCCGCGACGAGCGGCTCGTCTGGCCCGACGGCCTTTCGTTTGGCCCCGACGGCTGGATCTACGTGACCGACAGCCAGCTGAACCGCATCATGTTCAAATCGAAATCCGACGTCGCCAAGACCGCCCCCCACCCCCTCTACCGCTTCAAGGCCCTCTCCCCCGGCCTCCCCGGCCGCTAAAATAGTGGGGTCAGACCCCTTTACTTAAGCTCCCGGGACGGATTTCCCCAAGCCGCAACTCCCTGTTTCACCGTCGTTCTCCCTGTCGAATGAGGACAACCGGGCGAATCTCGCACCGGTCCGTGCCCGTGCACGGAGGGCACCGGCTTGCTTCGCCCGTTCTTGCATGGAGGCAACAATGCCAAGAAAACCGCGGGTGCAGTTCGACGGAGCGATCTACCACGTTACTTCACGCGGAAACGCACGTCAGAAGACGTTCCTTTCCAGCGGGGATTACCGGCGCTTCCTGAAACATCTCGGCGATGCAGTCCGCGACCAGGATTGGCTTTGCCATGCCTACTGCCTGATGCCCAATCACTTTCACCTTCTTCTGGAAACGCCGTTGGCGAATCTTTCCAAAGGCATGCAGCAATTGAACGGGCTGTATACGCAGTGGTTCAATTGGCGCCACCAGCGCGTGGGGCATTTGTTCCAGGGTCGATTCAAGGGCAAGCTCGTTGATCGGGACGCTTATCTGCTGGAACTGAGCCGCTATATCGTTCTCAACCCGGTCCGGGCGGGGTTGGCGGAGTTCCCGGCACGGTGGGCATGGAGCAGCTACAGGGCGACGGTCGGGAAGGCGCGACGGCCTTCATGGCTGACTACGGATTGGGTTCTTGGTCAATTCGAAGGGCCGGGCGAGAACGGCAGTGAGGCCTACGAGCGTTTAGTCGTGGGCGGGATCGGCGCGAGATCGCCGCTGAAGGAGCTACGGAAAACGGCGCGACTGGGTGGCAGGCGTTCGACAATGATAATGCCCGGATCGGCCGCGCGCGAACAGCGACTTGCGCCCCTGATTCCCTGGACCGAAGGCGAGCCGCCCGACGCGGGCGATGTTCTCGGTGCGGTTGCAAGCGCGTTCGAACTGGATGCCGCGTCGGTGCTCGATCGATCGAACAGGGATGCATTTCAGGCGGCCGTTTTCCTTCTGCGGCATTGGGCGAAGCTGCCACTCGCCGAGATCGCCGAGCGGTGCGGGGTGTCTCAACCGCGCGTGTCGCAAATTCACGGAAAGCTTGCCAGGAGCGGCGAGGGCGCGCGAATTCTTCAATGCATGGGCTTAAATAAAGGGGTCTGACCCCATTATTTAAGGCCTCTGGCCATAGGAAGGAGATCGGTTACAATGGGGCCATGGCAGACGAAATCGACGGAGAAATTCTGACGCTGACGGATGGAGCCCGGGAAAAGATCACGGAGATCCAGGAGTCACAGAACCGGCTCGATACGGCGGTGCGCGTGACGGTCACCGAAGAGGGTGTGGCCGCCTGGAAGTACGATCTTCGCCTGGTGAGCCAGGACGAGAAGAGCGAAGACGACGAGGTCGTCGATGCCGCCGGCGTGATGGTCTATCTCGACAAGGAAACCGTCCCGCGCCTACAAGGCGCCACGCTCGACTTCGTCAGCGGCATGTCGAGCAGCGGCTTCAAGTTCGAGAACCCCAATCAGCCGCCCGCCGCTTCCGATCCCCTCGTCATGCGCGTGCAGAAGGTCATCGAAGATCGCATCAACCCCGGCGTCGCAAGCCACGGCGGGAGCATCACGCTGCTCGGCGTCAAGGATGGGAACGTGTACATCCGGATGGGCGGCGGCTGCCAGGGCTGCGGCATGGCCGACGTCACGTTGAAGCAGGGGATCGAGGAAACACTCAAGGCCGAGATACCCGAGATCATCGCCGTGCTCGACAGCACCGACCACGGGTCAGGCTCCAATCCTTACTACCAGGCCGGGAAGTAGGCGCCGCGCGCCCGCCCGCAGAAACGCCCCCTTCCGGGGGCGTTCGCATTTCCGGGCGAAGCGAGACCCGGCTCAGGCCGGCGCCACGACGATCTCGAGCCGACGGTGCGCCTCCCGCAACGCGGCCTCGACCTCCTCGGGCGCGGCGCCGCGGGCGAAGATGAACCCGAGGTAGCGATTGCCCTCGGGGAGCGGCGTGAGCGGCTTCCCCCGCGCGATCGCGATGTCGATTTCCTCGATCCCCCTGACGGCCCGCGCAGCCGTGAGGTTTTTCACCTCTTTCAGGATGCCCGCCTGCGGGATCGGGATCATCATGACCCCCGCCGCGCCGGGTTGGCGCTCGAGGTCCGCGACCTCTTTGCCGATCGCGTGGCGGAGGATCAGCTCCTCGAGCGACAGCCCCGCCCCGAACCGCAGCACGCGCGCGCAGCGGCCGCCGATCGAACGGGCCGCGATCTCCAGAATGAAGGCGCCCTCGTCGTTGCAGCGCAGCTCGGCGTGCACCGGGCCCTCGCGCAGGCCCACCGTCACGAGCGCCATGCGCATCTTCTCGAGGATCATCGACTGGCGCTCTTTCGTCGCGCGCGAGGGCGTCACATAGATCGTCTCCTCGAAGTGGGGCCCCTCGAGGGGGTCGGGCTTGTCGAACAACGCGAGAAGCCGGAACCCTCCCTTCTCGAGCATCCCCTCGACGGCGTACTCCTCGCCCGGGATGTATCCCTCGACGAGGATCTCCCCGGAGGCGTCGCCGCCTCGCCGCCGCACGTCGGGATCGGCAAGGAGACCCGCGATGCAGTAGAAGGCGGCATCGAAGGCGTCGGCGTCGTCGGCCCGGATGACCCCGCGGCTCGCCGAAAGGAAAGTGGGCTTCAGCACGCAGGGGAAAGGCACCTCTCCGGCGGCAGCCCGGGGGTCGTCGGTGATCGTGAGGAGTTTGTAGGGCGGGGAGGGGAGGCCGGCTTCCGCCAGCGCCCGGCGCAGCCGGTACTTGTTGCGCGTGAGCGCCACGGCCCCGAGCGGGTTTGCGCGCAGCCCCAGCGCCGTGGCAGCTTGTGTCGCAAGCAGGGCCGTCTCGTCGTCGGTCCCCACGATGGCCTCTAGCGGGTGCGTCCTGCTGAATTCGACGATGGCCGCGGTGGCGGCGGCGGTGTCTGAGAAGTCGAGCGTGATCGTGCCCCCCGGCGCGACCTTCTCGAGCGCCTGATGTCCCTCGGTGCCGACGACCACCTCGACACCCAGGTGCCGCGCCGCATCGAGAAAATCCCGCGCGCGATAGGTGGTCGTCGGAAGCAGCAGTAAGACCCGATTCATCCTTGCCTCTCGAGGCAAGAATAGGCGGTTCAACCTCGGAATCAAACCGGGGGACGACCCCGCGCCAATCACGGAGGCCCACCGATGTCGCAGAAGCAGATCGCCGGCTCGCTCACCCACCTCCTCGGCCTCGCGTCGCCTCCCGTGGCGCTCGCCTATCTCGACGAGCCGCCGCCGGGCACGCCCCGCTGGGACGGCGGACCCGTCCCCTCTGCCTGCACCTTCTGGCGGCGGGCCGAAAGTAGCGTCTTCTTCGCCTCCGCCGAGGATCACATGAACTGCCCGGTCGGCGCGCTGACCAGCGGTTTCACCCTCGGCGCCGAGGGAGAGCGGAACCTCGAAGCCGTCATCACGCGCATGACCGGGGCGGGCTACCTCGCGCCGCCCGAACCCGCGCGCATCCCGCGCGTGGGAAAGACGAAGGCGGGCGTGCTCTACGGCCCCCTTGCTGCCTTCCCCGACACGCCCGATCTCATCCTGCTCTGGCTCGACGCGCGGCAGGCCATGCTGTTCCAGGAAGGTTCGGGTGATGCGCGCTGGGACCGCCCGGCATCGATGCCGGCCTTCGGGCGCCCCTCCTGCGCCGCGCTCCCCGTGGCGCTGGCCGACGGACGCCCCGTGCTTTCGTTCGGATGCGCCGGCATGCGCACCTTCACCGATCTCGACGACGCGAAGCTTCTGGGCGTCGTACCTGCGGCGGGCGCGGCGACGCTCGTCGCGGCGCTCGAGCAAACCTCCGCCGCCAATCGCGCGATGCAGGGGATGTACGACGAGATGCGCGCCGCGCATCCCGGATGAGAAGCCCGCGCGCGGTGAGGCGTCCTTGAAGATCCTGCTGCTCTCCACATACGAGCTGGGGCGGCCGCCCTTCGGCCTGGCCGAGCCCGCGGCCTGGCTCCGTGACGCCGAAGCGCCCCACAGGCACGACGTTCAATTGCTCGATCTGAGTATCGACGCTCTCGACGAGACAGCCGTTCGCGACGCCGATCTCGTGGCCCTCTATCTCCCCATGCACACCGCCACCCGCCTGGCGGCCAGCCTGCTGCCGCGCCTCAGGTCGCTGAACCCCGCGGCGCACCTCGCGGCCTACGGCCTCTATGCCCCGATGAACGAGCCCTACCTGCGCCAGCTCGGCGTCAGGACGGTCCTCGGCGGGGAGTTCGAAGCGGGGCTCCTCGCGCTCGCCGAGCGTCTTGCCCAGAGTCTTGAGAGGAACGGCCCGGCTCCGGCGACCGGCGGGCCGGAACTGGAGTCAGCGCAACCCGAGCCGCGCATCTCTACGGCGCGGCAGCGCTTCCGCGTGCCCGACCGCACTGGTCTCCCCCCGCTCGATCGCTACGCGAAGCTCGTGCTCCCGGATGGAACGGAGCGCCTGGCGGGCTACGTGGAGGCAAGCCGCGGGTGCAAGCATCGCTGCCGGCACTGCCCCGTGGTGCCGGTCTACGACGGGCGGTTCCGCGTGGTGCCCCCCGACGTGGTGATAGCGGACGTCGCCCAGCAGGTGGCGGCCGGCGCGCGGCACGTCACGTTCGGCGATCCGGATTTTCTGAACGGCCCGAAGCACGCCTTCGCGATCATCCGGGCGCTCAAGGCCGCCTTTCCCGACATCACCTACGACGTGACCATCAAGATCTCGCATCTGCTCGACACGCCCGGCGCTCCCGCGCTCCTGAAGGAAACCGGATGCCTCTTCGTGACCTCGGCGGCAGAGTCGGTCGACGACCGTGTGCTCGCGCGGCTCCTGAAGGGGCACACGCGCGCCGGCTTCCACCACGCGGTGGCGATCTGCGAGGAGGCCGGGCTCCCGCTCGCGCCCACCTTCGTTCCCTTCACGCCCTGGACGACGCTCGAGGGCTACCTCGATCTCCTGCGGGACGTGGCGGCGCTCGGAATCGCCGAGCGCGTCGCGCCGGTGCACCTCGCGATCAGGCTGCTCCTGCCTTCGGGCTCGCGGCTTCTCGATCTCGACGAGGTGAAGTCCCTCGCCGGCCCGCTCGACGCGCAGGCGCTCTGCCACCCCTGGCGCAACCCCGACGCCCGCGTCGATGCGCTGCAGGCCGAGCTGGAGGCGCTGGCGCAGGCCGCGCCGGATGCACCGCGGCGGGAACTCTTCGGGCGCATCTGGGAGCGCGCACACACGCGGGCCGGTCTTCATGATGCGCCTCCTCCGGGTCCGGATGCGTTCCGCGCCGCTCCCGCGCCGCGCATGAGCGAGCCCTGGTACTGCTGCGCAGAGCCGACGGTTGCGCAGCGCGAATGGATCTAGATGTGCTGCGCGATTGACATCCCCCCGGCCCCTCTCTACCCTCCCGTCGCATGACGGTTCCCGCGAGCAAATTCACCCTCGGCCTCGTCCAGATGGCCTGCACCAACGATCCGGCGGAGAACCTCGCCCTGGCGTCGTCGCGCATCGAAGAGGCGGCCCGCGAGGGAGCGCAGATCGTGTGCATGCAGGAGCTGTTCCTTGCTCCGTACTTCTGCCAGAGCGAGGACCCCGCGCACTTCGATCTTGCCGAGCCCGTCCCCGGGCCGACGACTGAGGCGCTCGGAAAGCTGGCGAAGTCGCTCGAGGTGGTGATTGTAGCGCCACTGTTCGAGCGGCGGGCGCCGGGCATCTATCACAACAGCGCCGCGGTGATCGACACCGACGGGAGCTATCTCGGGCACTACCGGAAGATGCACATCCCGGATGATCCGCTTTACCACGAGAAGTTCTACTTCACGCCGGGTGATCTGGGTTTCCGCTGCTTCGACACCCGGGTGGCGCGCATCGGGCTGCTCATCTGCTGGGACCAGTGGTACCCCGAGGCGGCGCGGCTCACGGCGCTACAGGGAGCGCACGTGCTTCTCTACCCCTCGGCCATCGGCTGGCACCCGGCCGAGAAAGAGGCCGAGGGTCGCGCCCAGGTCGACGCCTGGCAGACGGTGCAGCGGGGGCACGCCATCGCGAACGGCGTGTACGTCGCGGCCGTGAACCGTGTCGGCTACGAGAAGCCCGGCGCCGGCGACGGCATCGAATTCTTCGGCCACTCCTTCGTGGCGGATCCCTTCGGGCGGCTCATTGCGGCGGCCGCCGAGTCCGAGACGGTGCTGCTCGCCGAGTGCGATCCCGCGCTGCAGGAGAGCGTGCGCCGCGACTGGCCCTTCCTTCGAGACCGGCGCGTGGACGCCTACGCGCCCATTACCCGGCGATTCATCGACCCGTGAGCCGACGACGCTCCCGGCGTGGCGCCCAATCCCGCGGGGCGTTCTCGCCGCAGTCTGCCCCTGCGAAGAAGCCCGCACCGAAGGAGCGATCGCCGGGCTCTCCGTCGCGTCCCCGCTCCGGCGCGCGACAGCCCGCGCTCCCCCGAGAGGCGCCTCCCCGCTACCGCATGCCCGCCGAGTTCGAGCCCCACGCGGCGACCTGGATCGCCTGGCCCCACCACGCCGCCGACTGGCCCGGGAAGCTCGCCGCCATCCAATGGGTCTACGTCGAGATTGCGCGGCTCCTGGCGCGAAGCGAGCCGGTGCGCATCCTGGTGAAGGACACCGCCATGCGCAAGCGGGTGCGGCGCATGCTCGCGAAGGCGCGGGTCGACGAGAGCGCGGTCAGCTTCTACGTGGTGCCGACCAACCGCTCCTGGATGCGCGATTTCGGCCCCATCTTCGTTCGCCGTGGCCGGGAGATCGTCATGACGGACTGGAAGTTCAACGCATGGGCCAGGTACTCGAACTGGCGCCTCGACAACGCGGTGAACGCGAAGCTCGCGCGCGTGCTGGAGATGGAGCGCATCGTCCCCGAGGCGGGCGGCAAGCCGGTCGTGCTGGAGGGGGGAAGCATCGAGGTGAACGGGCAGGGCACGATGATCACCACCGAGGAGTGTCACCTCTCGAAGGTGCAGGCGCGAAATCCCCATCTCTCACGGGCCGATCTCGAGAAGGTCTTCCGCGAGCACCTGGGGGTGAAGCAGATCCTCTGGCTGGGGCGGGGGGTCGCGGGCGACGACACGCATGGACACGTGGACGACATCGCGCGGTTCGTCGATCCGGAGACGATCGTGGTGGCGCGGGAGGGGAACCGGCGTGACGAGAATCACGCTCCGCTGGCCGACAACCTGGCGCGCCTGCGCGAGGCGCGGGATGGGCGGGGGCGGGCCTTCCGCGTCGTGACGCTTCCGATGCCCGAGCCGATCCACTTCGAGGACTACCGCCTGCCGGCGAGCTACGCGAACTTCTACATCGGGAATCGGGTCGTCCTGGTGCCCACCTTCAACGATCGCAGCGATCATCTCGCCCTCGACACGCTGGGGCGGCTGTTCCCGGGGCGGGAAGTGATCGGGGTTCATTCGGTGGATCTCATCCTGGGGCTCGGCTCGCTCCACTGCCTCACCCAGCCTCAGCCCCGCTAAAATAAAGGGGTCAGACCCCGTTATTGAAGCATTCGCTCCTGGCCCGAGAACCCTGGGGGGAAGCGGTGGGAGAGGCACGGCTGAGGAGGGCGCGGGCTGCAACGCCGCCGTTCCATCGCCCGCGTGGGGAACGTGATCTGGCTCTACCGGCTTGAAGGGTCGGAGTAAGGTCGCGTGCGCGGCTATTCGTCGCCGTCTTCGACCAGAAGAGAGTGGAACTCCCCCGTCGCGGGATCGTAGGGATCGTCGCTGCCGAGGGCCTGCGGGGTGTAGGTGAACACGCGGTTCCGGCCCGCCCGCTTCGCCTTGTAAAGCGCGTCGTCGGCGCGCTTGAGGAGCGGCTCGATCGCCTCCGCGTCCGCCGGCCAGGTGGCCACGCCGCCGCTCACCGTGATGCGGCCGCCGGGCTGCTTGTCGCCGAAGGCGAAGTCCTGCTTTTCGATGAGCTGGCGGATTCTCTCGGCGGCCTGAAACGCCGCCTCCCGGTCGGTATCGGGCATCACCATCAAGAACTCTTCTCCGCCGTACCGGCCCACGCTCTCTCCCTCGCGCACCGTTTCCTTCAGTAGGGCCGCAAGGTGTCTGAGAAGATCGTCACCGGGGAGATGGCCGTTCGTGTCGTTGTAGTGCTTGAAGTGGTCGATGTCGAAAATGAAAACGGAGAGCGTCCTCGGCGTGTCGCCCTCGGCATCGATGATCTCCGAGGCGCGCTTCACGATGTGGACCCGGTTCAGGAGCCCGGTGAGGCCGTCGGTCTTCGCGAGCAACTTCTGCTGCTTCAGGACGGCGGCGCTCATCATGGCCACCGAGGTGAGCAGCGCCACCGTGCGTCCCACGTCGCGCGCGTTCGGAATTTCCCGCAACATGGGGCCCACCATGATGACGCCGATGGTCAGATGCTCGGCCACCACCGGCAGGCAGAGGGAAAAGTCGGTCTCGCCCACGCCGCTTGCGGCCATCTGATGCTTGACCTGCGCCGTTTCGAACCGGAGATCCACAGGCGTGAAGGGGAGCTGCTTCACGGCCGCCAGACCCACGATCCCCTCACCCGGCCTGATCTTCTGCCCGAGCTTGTAAGGAGAGGCGCCCAGCACCGACTGGGCCACGAGCATTCCCCGGCGCGTTTTGAAGAACACCGCATAGGTCGGATCGAACAGTTCCTTGACCAGCTCGAGGGCACGGTGCGGGATCTCCTGGAGCTCGTGCACGGAGGAGAGTCGCTGGGCCACCTCGGGCAGCTCGATGAGCGAGCGCTCGAGCTTGCGAACCGTCTGCTCGGCGCGCTCGGCGCGCTCGTAAAGATCCTGCGCCGAGCGCTGGTGCTCCTGCGAGCTCATCTCGCTGCGCGCCGCAATTTTCTCGAGATCGCGGATGCGTCCGCCCGCCTGCTTCGAACTCGAGCCCCGGCCGAGCAAGTAACCGAACGTCAGCGAGACGAATGCGAGCAGTCCGAGTTCGGACAGGTGCCCGACGACAAGATTTCCGAGATCTTCCATGAACCGCCTTGTGCTGGTCTTCCGCCCTGCGGCTGCGGAAAGCTGCTCCTAGCCCTTTCGGCCGATTGGCCTGCCCGCCTTGAGAAAAGACATCCGTCCCGTGCGCGGCCGGATCGGGGGCGTCGTGCTCCCTTCTTGACCAAGCAAGGGGCGTGCCGAACCGTAGGGTTTCCCCAGCTATTCCTCCCTGTCGGAAAAGCGTTCAAATTACTGCGAATTATCTCACCCGCCGGGCTTCGGGGGCCGGAATGCGTCACCCCGTTCCCCCGGAAGTGACACAGTTTGCGGCTCCCCCTCGCACGATATCGTGATCGGCGCCCTCCCGGCCCCTGGCGGTGTCCCCTTCCCCGGGGCGCGCGCTCAGAGCAGCGGGGAAAAGAAAAAACCCCGCGCTGCGGACGCGGGGTTCCCGGGAAAGATTGTTATCGAGCGGTCAGAGGGCGGGCTCGAGATCGCCCGGACGGCGCAGCATCTTCTCGATCTCGCTGATGTGCATGGTCTCTTCGTGGATGAGACTGCGCGCGTATTCCTCGAGGCAGACGTCCTTTCCCTGGACGAGCGACAGGAGTTTCTTGTACTGCGCCACCCCTTCGCGCTCGTGCTCGAGGGCCTCGAGCAGGATCTGGCTGATATCGTGCTTGTGGGTCTCGAGAAGCTTTCCGATCTTCAGCGACGGATGTCCTCCGAGCGCCGTGACGTGCTCACCTGCCTGCGCCGCGTGATCGGCGGACTGGGTCGCCTCGTCCCGCATCCACTTCACGATCGGAATGCGCGCGTGGCCGAACACCATGAGCGAGTAGTGCAGGTAGCGCACCACTCCGGCCAGCTCGAGTTCGAGGACGGTGTTCAGCGCCTCGATGATCCTCTCCTTGTTCCCCCCGCGCTTGCTGGCGGGCGCCTTCGCGCCGCCCGCGTGGGTCTTCGCCGCGCGCTTTCGTCGTGCCGCCATGGATCCCCCTCCCCGTTGTTGTGAATTCGGGGCCACGCTACCGGGGCCCTGCGTTCTCGTCAAGCCGGGTCAAGCCGGCATCGCATGTCATTCTGAAGATCGGCGAGGATGGGCGAGTCGCGGCGCACGAACGCAGGAAGGCCGCCCGTGGGGGCGGCCTTCCTGAAAGAACCCTTGCGTGACGTTGTCGCCCAGCGCTAGCGGCGCGCCTTCCGGCGGCGGGCCAGGCCCGCGGCCAGGCCGGACCCGAGCAGGGCCAGGCTGCCGGGCTCCGGGATGTTCTGGGGCGGCGTGACATCCTCGCCGATGAAGAGCCAGTCGCTTGCCGCCACGTGCTTGCCCGGATTGCCTAATCTTTCGGGCATGGTTAACCTGCCTGCGGGCGCCCGGGCGGGAGAGGGCGCCGGCTGCTGCCCGGGGGTCGCGGAATGCAGGACAGGCTCATTTTTCTCATCGGCGCGCCGCGATCCGGCACCACGCTGCTCGCTCGCATGCTGGGCGCGCACTCCGCGGTACACGGCGGCCCCGAGCCTCATCTCATCACCCCGATCGCCCACCTCGGCTACCACGGGCGCGTGGACAAGGCGCCCTACGATCCCTTCATCGTCGCCGAGGCCGCGCGCACGCTCGTCGAGGGCCTCCCCGCCGGCGAGCGCGACTACCTCGATGCCCTGCGCGCCTACACCGATCACCTGTACGGGCGAATGCTGGCGAAGAGCGGCAAGCGGTTCCTGCTCGACAAGACGCCGGCGAACGCCCTGGTGCTCCCCTTTCTCGCCGCGCTCTATCCGAACGCGCGCTACGTCGTGCTCACACGGCACCCCGCGGCGGTGTTCGCTTCCTTCGCCGAGTCGTTCTTCGACGACGATTACGACGTGGCACACGCGCACAATCCCATCCTGGAGCGGTACGTCCCGGCCATCGCGGAATTTCTCCGGGAGAAACCCGCGCCGCTGGTGCACCTCAATTACGAGACGCTCGTGTCGGAGCCCGAGGCGGAGATGAAGCGGATACTCGATTTCGTCGGGCTTCCCTTCGAAGCAGGCACGATCGAATACGGGGGCGAGGCGGAGGGGCCGAAGGTGGCCGGGCTGGGCGATCCGATCACGGTGGGGCGGCACACGCGGCCCATGACGGCATCGGTGGAAAAGTGGGCGGAGACACTGGGGGGCGATGCGGCGAAGCTCGAGAAGGTGCGGCGGATGACCGACCGGCTCGACCCGGCCGACCTCGAGGTCTGGGGCTATCCGCAGGCGCGGCTCTATGATGCAATCGCGGCTTTCCAGGGCCGGCCGCTCCCGGAGCGGCGCGCGCGGCTCACCCGCTACCGGCTCGAGCGCAAGCTGCTCGTCGTCCTCCGCCGCAACATCCACCACAACTGGCTCGGCCGGCAGCTGAAGCGCCTTCGCTTCGCTCTCGACGTGCTGCTCCGCGAATAAATGGGTACGTTCACCATTTCCCATTTCCGGAGCCCCGCAGTATTTGCGGCAAAAGGAGCGGCTTCGGGTAATCATGCTAATACTGCACAGGGTTCCTTTCATGAAGCGCGTCCTGAAAGCGCTATTTGCAATGGGCATGGTTCCTGCTCCGGGAGGGAGCGAACTGGGGGTTCGTTCCATCACCCGTTTCCCGGTTTTTGCCCGCACGATAGTTCCTGCACCCGATGCCCCCTGGGGGGCGTCCCGCCGCACGGGTGACGGCGGAAGGTGACTCTTCCGGAGGGAGAACATGCGCAAGCCACGACCAAGCTTCTTCATGAGCGCGCTCGCAATCCTGAGCGCCGTCTTCATCGCCTCGGCCTGCGAGCCGCCGAAGCCCAAATCCGAATCGGCGACGGCCGAGAAGATGGCCGGCCTGTCGAGCCGCGCCTCGGAGGTTGCCGCTGAAAGAAAGCTGTCCCCCGATGACATCGTCGCGGCGCTGATGACCTACACGCCCAGCGGCCGCCATGACGAGTACCTGATGTTCGCATCCGGCGGGCACGGCGGGCAGATGATCGTCATTGGCATTC
>JAUYMQ010000137.1 GCA_030698575.1 Deltaproteobacteria bacterium | reverse complement strand
CGTGGGGGGGGTGCTTCAGGCAATCCGGAAATCGATCCGGGACCACCTCGCCGATGCGCACGACCTCCGTCCTCTTGCGGCGCACTCGCCCCTGGCCCGCTCGCATGGCACGGAGTTCCCGGTCCTGCAGGGCCCGATGACGCGGGTGAGCGATGTCGCGCCGTTCGCCAGCGCCGTGGCCGGCGGAGGCGGCCTTCCCTTCCTCGCGCTGGCGCTCATGCGCGGGCCGGAGGTGAAGCGCCTGCTTACCGAAACGGCCCGACTGCTCGGCGACCGGAGCTGGGGCGTCGGGATCCTCGGCTTCGTGCCGCTCGAGCTCCGGAAGGAGCAGCTCGAAGCCATCCGGGAAGCCCGCCCCCCCTACGCGCTGATCGCGGGTGGCCGTCCCGATCAGGCCCGGCAACTCGAAAAAGAGGGCATCGCGACCTATCTCCACGTTCCCTCGCCCGGGCTTCTGGAAATGTTCCTGAACGACGGCGCCCGGAGGTTCGTCTTCGAGGGGCGCGAGTGCGGCGGGCACGTCGGCCCGCGCACGAGTTTCGTTCTCTGGCAGACCATGGTGGACGTTCTGCTCGAGCAGGTTGCGCCCTCTGAATTCGAAACGCTGCACGTGGTTTTCGCCGGTGGAATTCACGACGCGCGCTCCGCCTCGATGGTCGCAGCCCTCGCCGCGCCGCTCGCCCGTGCCGGGGCCAAGATCGGGGTGCTCCTGGGAACGGCCTATCTCTTCACAGAAGAGGCGGTCTCGACCGGGGCAATTCAGCCGGGTTTCCAGGACGAAGCCGACCGGTGCTCGAGAACCGTCCTTCTCGAGACCGGCCCCGGGCACGCGACCCGTTGCGTCGACACTGCTTTCGCGCGCGAGTTCGAGAGTGAGCGGAGGCGCCTGCGGCAGGAGCAGCGCCCGCCCGAGGAGGTTCGCGATCTGCTCGAGCAGCTCAATCTGGGCAGGCTGCGCATCGCCTCGAAGGGGATCCTGCGGGAGGGCGGAGGCAACGGATCGGCGGAGGGCCCGAGTTACCGCAACGCGGACGACGCCGAGCAGCGCCAGCGGGGCATGTACATGATCGGCCAGGTGGCCGAGCTTCGCCACGGGCTCACGAACATCGCCGCGCTTCACCAGAGCGTTAGCGATGAGGCAATGACGCGTCTTCGCGACCTCCGCATTGAATCCGTTCCGGATCCGGCCCCAAGTCCGAGCGACGTGGCCATCGTGGGGATCGGATGCATCCTTCCCCAGGCCGCCGACACGGCGACCTTCTGGGAAAACATCCTGGCGAAACGAGACGCCATTACCGAGATCCCGCCCGATCGCTGGGACTGGAGGAAGTACTTCGACGAGGATCCGAAGGCCCGCGACAAGGTCTACAGCCGCTGGGGCGGATTCATCGGGGAGATCCCCTTCGATCCGCTTCGCTACGGAATGCCGCCGAGCTCGCTCGGGTCGATCGAGCCGGCGCAGATCCTGGCCCTCGAGGTCACCCGCCAGGCCCTTTCCGACGCGGGCTACGCCGACCGTGAGTTCAATCGCGAGAAGACTTCGGTGATCTTCGGCGCCGGAGGCGGGGTGGCAGACCTCGGTGCCGGCTACGTCATGAGATCCCATCTCCCGATGATGCTCGACCACGTCCCGGAGGAGATTCTGGAGCGGCTTCCGGAATGGACTGAGGACTCCTTCGCCGGGATCCTTCCGAACGTTATCGCGGGGAGGGTTGCGAACCGCTTCGATTTCGGCGGCGTGAACTTCACGGTCGACGCCGCCTGTGCGTCGTCGCTCGCGGCTATCTACCAGTCGGTGCGCGAACTGGAGACGGGCAGCAGCGATCTCGTGATCGCCGGCGGTGTGGACACACTGCAGAATCCCTTCACTTACCTCTGCTTCGCCAAGACACAGGCGCTCTCGCCCCGGGGGCGCTGCCGGACCTTCGATGCCGACGCGGACGGCATCGTTATCAGCGAGGGGCTCGTCGCGATGGTGCTCAAGCGCCTGTCCGACGCCGAGCGGGACGGCGATCGCATTTATGGCGTGATCAAGGCTGTGGCGGGCTCCAGCGACGGCCGGGACCGCGGGCTCACCGCCCCCAGGCCGGAGGGGCAGATGCGCGCCCTTGAGCGCGCTTACGCAAAGGCCGGCTTCTCACCTGCGACCGTCGAACTCTTTGAAACGCATGGAACCGGCACCGTCGCCGGTGATCAAGCCGAGGCCGAGTCGCTCTCGCGCGTTCTCGGAGCCCACGGGGCCGCCCCGGCGAGTTCAGCCGTCGGATCCGTCAAGTCGATGATAGGGCACACCAAGTGCTCGGCGGGCGTCGCGGGGCTGGCGAAGATCGCGCTGGCGCTCAGAAACCAGATCCTCCCGCCCACGCTCAATGTGGAGAAGCCCAATCCCAAATCGGGCTTCGGCACGGGCCCCCTCTACGTCAACACCGAGACTCGGCCCTGGCTAAAGAACCCCGACCACCCGCGCCGTGCGGGCGTGAGCAGCTTCGGTTTCGGTGGAACGAACTTCCACGTCGTCCTCGAGGAGTACACCGGCAACTTCACCGACGCCGCGGCACGCACAGCGCGACAGTGGCCCTGCGAGCTCTTCCTCTGGACCGCGGAGAACCGGGAATCGCTGATCACCCAGATCGAGGCGCTGTCGCGCAATCTCGAAGCGGGCGCCGAGCCCGATCTGGCCGGCCTTGCCCATTCGGTGAGCCGCGCGCGCCGCGCGCGACTTTCCGCCGGAAACGGGCGGGCAGGCGGAGGCCTCACGCTCTCGGTGATCGCGGAATCGATCGCCGATCTTCGGGAGAAGATCAGCAGGGCTGCCGCGCACCTCCATATTGAGGATGGCGGCGCGCTTCGGGATCCCCGGGGAATCTATTTCAACGACCGTCCATTGGCGGGCGAAGGTCGTGTCGCATTTCTCTTCCCTGGGCAGGGCTCCCAGGCCCCCGGCATGGGCGCCGATCTGAGCCTTTACTTCCCCGAAGTGCGCGAGACCTACGAGCGCGCCGATGCGGCCCTCGCCGGGAAGCTCGGCGGGAGCCTTGG
>JAUYMQ010000129.1 GCA_030698575.1 Deltaproteobacteria bacterium | reverse complement strand
AGCGGAACGCTCGAGATGGCTGATGGCGAAGTCGTATTCTCCAGCGCTCTCGGAAACCGCAAGGGGAGTCTATCCCTGAGGGTGGCCGGAAAGCACAATCTGGAAAGCGGGGAAGGGTCCGCGCAGGTCACGCTGGCACCCCTACGCTTCGAACCGGGCGGGCGCAGTCCTCGTGATATCGTGCCCGCGTTCGGCGGGCGCATTTACGGCGTGACAGGCGGCATCGACGCTTCTGGCAATTTTCGCTGGGGGCCGGGCGTTTTCGAGACGCCGCTGCGCCTGGGCATGAAGAGCCTCTCCTTCGAAATGGTTGGTTTAGGCGTGAAAGGCCTGCGGGGTGATCTGCAACTCCGGCGCAGCCTGCCGCCGGAGGCGTCCCCGGGTCAGGAACTGAAGATCGAGCGCCTGAACACCCTCATTGCCATCACGATGGGGCGGGCGGTCTTTGGCATCACCGGCAATCGGCGTGTCGATATCGAAACGATCGAAGGCCGGACGCTGGGGGGTGTATTTACCGGGAGCGGCTGGGTCGAGCAGAAAGGTGAGAACGGTAGTGTGCGGTTTCGCCTGGAAGGGATCCAGGTTTCTGATCTGACGGCGGCCATAAATTTGGAAGGGCTTACGGGCTCGGGCCAGATGTCAGGAACATTCCCGATCGACGTCCACGACGGCCGCGCATTCGTCACCGGTGCTCGGCTGGAAGGGGGGGGGCAGGGTGGATGGATCCGCTACCGTCCGGGCGAGCGGCCCGCCGCCTTCCCCGCCGAGAACCCACAGCTCGCGGAAGTGCTGGCGATCCTGGAGGATTTTCGGTACGACAGTTTAGTGTTCAGTCTAGATGGCCCGCTGCTTGAGGAATTGGCTGTCAGAATCGAGCTGAAAGGCTTCAATCCGGCCCATCTGAAGGGCCAGCGAGTTGAGTTGAACCTTAGCGTGACGACGCACCTGTATGATCTGTTCCGAAACGCGACGGCGACGACCCGGATTTCGGAAAGCCTCGGCCGGAGGCTGCGCAAGAGCGGCGTTTCGCCGGCTGAATAGAACGCCCATGGGGGCGTCGGGGCTTTCGAGTGGAGCAGCGCCTTGCTGGGCCGGATGGGAGAGACGCGATGACACAGATCTTCGCCTTGGCGGCTGTGCTCCTTCTGGCCGCCGGTTGCACTCCCAAAGTGGAGTTGAAGGCGCCGAAGGAGCCAATCGTCATCAACATGAACATCCGCATCGAGCACGAGCTCAGGATCAAGATAGACAAGGACGTCGACCAGCTCATCGAAGGCAACGAGGACCTTTTCGGAGAAGTGAAATGAAGCGATCCTATTTGAAGGTTGCCATCGCGCTTTCGTTTTTCCTGGTGGTTCTCCCTATTACCAGCCGGTTTGCCGCGGCGCAGGCGAACGTCATCGACACGGCGAAGGCCGCGAACCAGATCGGGGAGCGCTACGATGGCTACCTCGGCGTCGTGGATCCGAAGGCGTCGGAGGACATCCGGGTGCTGACCCATGAGACCAACGTCAAGCGTCGTGCGAAGTACGAGGAGATCGCGCGCACCAACGGGATCTCGACGGGCCAGGTCGGCCGGATTGCAGGCGCGAAACTCCTCGAGCAGGCCGCCACAGGGCAGCATGTGATGCCGCGCGAAGGCGAATGGGTGGTCAAATAAACTCTGTCCGCGCGCGATCTTTGCGACGCAAGATGCGCGGAGGAATTTGCCGCCGTTTGTTCGATATAAATTTCGTGCAATTCGGCCGCCGCTGGGCTATCAAGGGCGGGTAGCTGCGGCGCCCGCACTCACCCAACCCGACCCAAAATCCCCCCACGCCGCTTTTTTTTGACGATTCGCGCCCCGAAAGGCGCGTACCCACACCATCGGCCGCTTTAGCCGGGGAGCATTGTTTGTCGTACGCCATTCTTTGTCTGCTCGTGCTTCTCGGAGCCTTCTTTTTCAGCAGCTCCTATATCACTGTCTTCTACCACCGTGCTTTCGCTCACGGCTCGGTTACGCTCGGGGCGAGGACGCGCCGCTTCGCGGTTCTCGCAGGCCCCTGGATCACCGGCATCGACCCGAAGGCATGGGCCTGCATGCACCGGCTGCACCATCGCTATCCCGACCAGTCGCGCGACCCCCACAGCCCCGCGAACGTCGGTGTGGCCGGGGTGTTTTTGGCGCAGTTGCGCGCCTACGAGCGCATCCTGGCCGGTCTCATCGGCGGCAAGCGCAGTTATTCGGCAGTGGTCAAGGATCTCGACTTCCCGATCTCCTGGGCAAACCGGCGGCAGCTCTGGTACCTCCCTTACGTGGTCCAGATCGGCGTCGCTCTGGCGCTGGGGTTTGCCTTTGATGTCTGGCTGCTGGCGGCCTGTTTCTACGCGGGGCTGCTCGCTCATCCCGTGCAGGGCTGGCTCGTGAATTCCTTCGGCCATGCGTCGGGGTACCGAACCTTCGACACGCCGGACGACTCCCGAAACAACCTTCCCATCGCGCTGCTCGTCTCGGGCGAGGGGCTCCAGAACAACCACCACCACGATCCCGATTCGGCGCGCTTCTCCTATCGCAACTGGGAGCCCGATCCGGGCTATGCCGTCTGCCGCGGCCTCAGCCGGCTGGGAATCCTCTCGATTAACAAGCATGCTGTTGACGCCCCACGGGTGGCGCTCCTAAGTGCGGCCGGTGGGCGCGGCTGATTCGGTTTCGCTCCGGAACAGTGACCCCGGAACGGTGACGATGCTATAAGGGCGCCATGGCTGCGCCCGTACTCTCCCCTTCGCCCGCACACAGGATTCGCGATCGCCGCTGGATCGCGTTCGTCTTTCTGGCCGCCGTTCTACCCTACCTCGGAACGCTTCGCGCCGATTTCACCAACTGGGACGATCCCGGGTACGTGACCGAGAACCCCGGCATCCGGGGCTTCTCGAAAGAGCACGTCACGGCCTGGATCTCGCAGGATTACTTCGCAAACCGGGCGCCGGTCCATCTCGCGTCCTACGCCGCCGATTACACGATCTGGGGCATGCGCCCGTTCGGCTACCACCTGACGAACCTGCTGCTGCACGGACTCGCGGCCGCGCTTCTCTGGCTATTTCTGCGAAGACTCGGGGGCGCGCGTTGGGTGACGACGGCGGGAGTGCTGCTCTTTGCCTTGCACCCCGCGGGGGTAGAGGTCGTGGCCTGGGTCGCGGAGCGAAAGACGCTTCTCGCGGCCTGCTTCATGCTCGGCTCGGCGCTTTGCTTCCTGCGAACCGAGGGGAGGCGGGCCGCCGCATGGGCCGGACTCTCGGTGACTCTCTTCGCCCTCGGGATGATGAGCAAGGTCGCCATCGCGCCCTTTCCCTTCCTGTTGCTCGTGCTTCAGCGCGGTGTGGGCCTCCCATGGAACCGCGCCCGGGTCGCGCTGATCTCTCTCTGCTTTCTTCTGGCGCTCTGGGGCGGGGTGATCACGGTGCGGATCCAGACCTCCCTGGAGGCGGCCGGCCGCTTGTTTGGCGGAACGGCCGCACTCCACGCGCAGGTGCTCGCCGTTTCTTTCCTGCACTATCTCGCGAAGCTTCTTTTCCCGGTGCGCCTCTCGCCCTACTATGATCTCCGCGCGGAAGATCTGACGACGGCGGGGGTGGTGCTGGGAGGAGCCGCGCTGGTGCTGGCGGCCGTAGCCTGCCTCGTGATGCTCACGCGAAGGATGGCGGGCGGCTACCTCGCGGCGGGCGCGTTTCTGATGTGGCTTCCCTCGTCGAGCGTGCTCGTGCCGATATCGACGCCGATGGCGGACCGCTATCTCTACCTGCCGCTGCTTTTTCTCGGGCCGCTCATGGCCATCATCGTCGCCGGCGCCGCCGGCACACGCGCGAGGCGAGCCCTCGGGGCGGCCATGGCCGGCGTGGCCGTGCTCTTCGGGCTGCTGACCGCATCGCAAGCATCCCACTGGCACTCAAGCCGCCGGCTATGGGAGCGTGCCGTCGAGGTGCAGCCCGACAACCCCTATTCAAGGCAGAAGCTGGCCTACACGCTCTGGGCGGGGGGTGACGCGGCGGCGGCGCTGCCTCACGCAAAGCGCGCAGTGGCCGTCGAGACCCGATGGTTCGAGGGGCTGGAGACGCTCGGTCGCGTTGCGCTCGATGCCGGCGATCCGGTGACGGCGGAGGGCGCATTCCGGCAGCAGCTGGGCCTTGCCCCAAACGCCGTGAACGCCCACCTCGGCGTCGCGCGGGCCCGGGCGGCGCAGGACGATGATCGCGGCGCCCTCGACGGCTATCTCGCGACGCTCCGGCTGAAGCGTGATCATGAACAAGCAGCCATTGAACTGGGAGAGCTGGCTGCCCGGAACCACTGGGAGGAGGAGACGCTCGCGAAGCTTCCCGAGGAACCGACTTCCGCCTGGATCGATCTGGTGCGGGGCGATCTGCTCGCCCGCCTCGGGCGACGAGCAGAGGCCGAGGCGCTATGGCGGCGCATTCTCGCGGCGCGGCCGGATTTCTCGCCGGCGCTCGAACGGCTGGGAAGGGCGGGCGGCCGCGCCGGTCGTCGGGCAGGCGGCACTGCTCGGTTGACGGACCCCGAGGGTTCTGAGTAGTCTACAATAAGGATGCGTACGGTCCGGCGAGTGGGCCTGCGCGCGATTACCGAGGCCTGTGTGTCACGCTTTCTTTACATCATGCTGATCCTGGCGCCTGTCGCCTTCCTTCTTCCGCCGACGGCGGCAGGGCAGGATTTCTCGACGATTATCGAGACGCGATCGGACCCGCTCGAAAATCTCGTCCGGACGGTGATCCTCGAAGAGGACCTGACAGCCAGATCCTACCGGATCGCGCTCAGGCCGCATACCCGGGTATACGACAACCGCGCCGAGGTAGTCGCCCGTCGGACGGCGGAAAGCTTCGAGGCCAGGTACCATCGGAGCATCGTGACTCGACAGGCCCTCTACGCGCTTCATGACACCCTGAGCCGCTGAACCCGGACATCCCGGCGACTCCCTCCCGCGGCCATCGGCCGCCGCCGGCAATCGGAGGACGCCTTTCATGCCCGGCCGGACGGCTGTAGCCCTGATCCTGTCCCTTCTCTTTCTGATCCCGCAACCAGTTCCGGCCGCGGAAGCCCCGCCGCCGGCAGCCGAAGCCTTGCCCGATCTTGGCACGCTCACACGCGTTCCGGTGGAAAGGGGGGTGGAGGGCGCCGGCCAGGATGACGGCGTGGCCGGCCTCGATGAGGCCACCTGGCGAAAACGCTTCCAGAACCTGCGAGGGCGCATAGAGCGCGAGGAGCGTCTTCTGAGCCTCAAACGCGCCGAACTCTACGACATGATCGAACAAGGCAAGACGGAGAAGAAGCCCCGCCGCTTCGCGATCGAGGGATTCGTGATTAACACCGAGAAGCAGGGGGAGGAGCCCCGATTCATCGACCCCCTGGAACGCGAGGTCCACGAGCGGGAGAAGAACCTTGAAAGCCTCAAGCAGTCGCTACGTGAGCTCGAGTTCGAGGCCTCCGTCGCCGGTGTTCCCAAGGACTGGCGATACTGAATGGGCCCGCTTGACAGCCTCCGACGGGCTGGGTTAGAAAGCTCCTTTCCAGCAGAGCTTGTTAATTCTGCGCGCGCCTCGCGATCCACAGGATCGTGTGACCCCCCGGAGGCTCACGTGAACAAGTCGGACCTCGCCCGCATAATCGCCGAGCGGCGGGGGATTCATCAGCGCAAGGCGGATTCGGTCGTGAACATTGTCTTTGATTCAATGGCGGAGTCGCTCAGGCGGAAGGAGCGCATCGAGATCCGCGGATTCGGAAGCTTCGTCAGCAAACACTACAAGGCGTACGTTGGTCGCAATCCGAAGACAGGCGAGCAGATCGAGGTGCCTGCGAAGTCCATGCCGTACTTCAAGGTCGGCAAGGATCTGAAGCACAAGATCAACGTTTCCGAAGCGGTCCCCGAAGCGGAAACCGGTGACGAGGCCGAGGATCTGGCGCTGCCGGAGTGATCAAGAGGTGACGGAGTGTGATCGATCCCCGGCCCGGCGCCGGGGATTTTCATTGCGGCACTTCAGGTCCCGATGCCTCCGGAGGTTCCGTCCCGCCGGCTTCCGGTATCCGCGCGCCAGAAGCTCGACCGGATGGCGAACCTCGGCTGCAATTTTCCATCGCTGGACGCCCCAGCGGAGCTGCATGAGGCAGCCGGGATTTCCGCTCGCGATGATGTCCGGCGCCAGGGGAAGAATCGTTTTCATCTTCCGGTCCAGCATCTGCCGCGAGAGCCCGGGGTGGGTCAGGTTGTAGGTTCCAGCCGAGCCGCAGCACCACGCACTGTCGGGCCCTTCGTGCACCTCCGCCCCCTCGAGCTGTGAGAGCACCCGCATGGGCGTCGCATGGACGCGCTGCGCATGCTGCAGGTGGCACGGGGC
>JAUYMQ010000124.1 GCA_030698575.1 Deltaproteobacteria bacterium | reverse complement strand
GCTTCTGCCCGCCGACATATCCTCCGTCCTCTCGCCTTCGGGCCCCGCCGTGCTACAGAGCGATCTGGGCTTCGACGAACTGATTCGCGCCCGCATCACCGACGTCCTCGAAAGGATCGATCTCGATCACCGGGGGAAGCTCCATCAGACGTTCCTGGGCCAGGTCGAAAAACCGCTTCTCGAGCTGGTCCTCGACAAGACCGGCGGAAATCAGGTCCGCGCGGCCGCTATGCTCGGCATCAACCGCAACACGTTGAGAAAGAGGATCATCGAACTCGGAATCGAGCTGAAGAAGTAGGAAAGAGCGAGCTGGCAACCCCCGGAGGCAGGACGTGTCGAGTGCCGCCATTGATCTTGGCATCTACAGCTTGTTGATCGTCGCCGCGACGCTCGTCGGCAGCGCCATTCCGCTCCTGCGAAACTGGACCGACGCCCAGTTCCGCCTACTTTTGGGCTTCGCGGCCGGCGTGCTCCTTGGCGCGGCTTTTCTCCACATGGCGCCCCAGGCATTCAATCTCATCGGCGAAAGCACGGGAATATTCATTCTTGCCGGCTTCGTCGGTCTCTACATTGTCGAGAAGTACATCGCCGTTCACATCTGTGAGGCGCGCGGTTGCGACGTGCATGAATTCGGCGCTCTGGGATGGGCCGCGTTCGTCGGGCTCTCCGTTCACGCGCTCATGGACGGCGTGGCGCTCGGCTCTGCGGTGCTGCTTTCGACGGGGGAAGCCGCAACGCCCCACCGCGCCTTCGGGACGATCGTTTTTTTTGCCATCTTCGCCCACAAGGGCCCTTCGGCGCTGGCCCTGGCCAGCATCCTGAAGGAGGAGAAGCGCGAGCCCCGGCGAATCGTTCTTCTGAACGTCATTTTCGCCCTCATGACGCCGCTCGGCGCGGCCATCACGCTCTCGTCCCTCAGGCTGCTGAATACGACGGCCATCGGCATCGCCACGGCGATCTCGGTCGGCACGTTCCTGCACATCGCGCTCTCCGATCTCCTGCCGGAGGTGCACAAGCACCTCGGTAACCGGAATCGCAACCTGGCGGCGTTCCTCGGCGGGCTGGGCATGATGGCGCTTGTGCTTCTCGCGGAGTAGCCTGAATCCCATGACCTGGTCGGGCGTGCACGTGATCGCAGACATGGGTGCCTCGCCGTCGCGTTCCCCTCTCGATATCGCGAACGCGGCGCTGGCAGGCGGGGTTCGTATCATCCAGGTTCGCGCCAAGGGGGCGGCCTCGCGTGACCTGCTCGAGGCCGCGATTTCCGTCGCCACGGCGGTGAGGAGTTGCCAGGACGGGCGCCTCGTGGTGAACGACCGGTTTGATGTCGCCCTGGCCGCCGGCGCGGACGCCGTTCACCTGGGGCAGGACGATCTGCCCGCTGCGGACGCCCGGAAAGCGATCGAAGCGTCCGGAGCCAGACTCACCTGCGGCATCTCGACCCATGATATTGGCGAGGCCCGCCGGGCCGAGCAGGCCGGCGCCGCCTACGTGGGCTTCGGTCCGATTTTCCAGACCGGCTCCAAGGCCAACCCGCTCCCGCCGCGGGGACTCGAGGTTCTCGCAGAGGTCTGCCGGACGCTCTCGATCCCGGTCATCGCCATCGGGGGGATCGATCTCGAGGGCGCGCGCGCGGCCCGCCGCGCCGGCGCCGCGGGCGTTGCCGTCATCTCGGCGGTTGCGGCAGCGCCTGACATGTCCGCCGCAGCGCGGGCGCTCGTGGGTATCTTCTCGACCCCGGTTTGAAGCCGACACCGGGCGAATGCAAGTGAATGAAAGGTTGATCATGACGATGGCGATCCGCAGAACGATGGTGCGCGACGGCATGGGCTGGGCGCTCGTCCTGATTCTTCTCGGAGCGGTGGCCGCCGGGTGCCGCGGCGACGACAACAAGAAGCGGGACACGGGTTTCATCGCCGTCCACGCCGAGGCACGCGCGGCCCTGGCGGCTTTTCAGGCGAACGACACTCCGCAGCTCACGCGCGCGCTCCAGCGGCTGGGCGAGGTGGGCGAGCAGCCCGAATTGCTCGCGATGCCCGACCTGGTGCGGAGCGTCTCGCTCTCGAAGGGCGGCCGCTATCTCGTGTTGTCCTTCGGGGAGTCGCTCGGCGGTTCGAAACTCATCCTTCTCGACGCCGCCTCCGGACGGCCCCTCCTCGGCATACGTGGTTACGGGGAGAGCTTCTCCGCCGACGACCGGTGGCTGGCCTGCCTGCAGCACCGCTACGCCATGCCGGAGCCGGACGCCGACGTGGACTCCTACGAAGTCCTCCTGCTCGTGGATCTCGGCCGCGTCCGCGGCGCCTCGCCCGAGGATACGAGGGTCTTCCGGAGCGTCGTCCAGGACACGGAGGCCCGGCTCCTCGGCGGAAAAACGGAGATCATCGACGGCGATCGAATCAGGGTAACTCGCCCGGAGCCGCCGCTCGCCGCCGTCTATGATTTCGACGGTAAACCGGTATCGAAGAAGAAGCGCCGCTGGCGTTACCTGAAGCTGTTTTGACGGGCGCGGGCATCGGAAGGCGGTGAAGCTGATGCGAAGGGCGGTTCTCTCGATCGCGGGCACGGATCCGACGGGAGGGGCCGGCGTCCAGGCCGATCTCCAGGTGCTGGCCCATTGCGGTGTGCACGCCATGGCCGTGCCCACGGCCCTCATCGAGCAGGACAGCCGCGGCGTCCGGCGAGTGCACGCGGTCTTCCCGTCCATCTTCGAAAAGCAGCTGCTCGCGTGCTTCGAGGATGCTCCGCCCGATGCCGTGAAGATCGGGGCTCTCGCGACCGATGAAATCCTGCGCTCGGTCTGCCGCTTCCTGCACCGCTACGGCCCGATCCCCACGGTGCTCGATCCTGTCCTGCAGTCCTCGAGCGGCGCATATCTCCTCGAACGGCGCGCATGGGACATGCTCCGCTTCGAATTGCTCCCCATGACGACGCTGGTCACGCCCAATCTCTCCGAGGCCGCCATCCTGACCGAAACCGACGCCCCCACGACGCTCGATGCGGCGGAAACCGCTGGGCGCCGGATCCTCGCCCAGGGCGCACCCTGGGCGCTGGTGAAGGGGGGGCACCTCGTGGGAGAGCCGGTCGATCTGCTGCTCGGCGGGGGGGGTCGGTGGGAATTCAGGGGAAAGCGCTTCGAGGGAGAGATTCACGGCACCGGCTGCGCGCTGTCATCGGCCATCGCCGCGGGACTCGCGCTGGGCCAAGCCGTGCCCGAGGCCGTGGGCCGGGCGCATGCCTATCTTCAGGAAGCCATCGCCCGGAGCGAGCAGCGCGGCAAGGGCAGGCGGACACTCGATTACAGCGCCCCCTACTGATCGGGGACGTTCACCATTCTTTCTACCAGTACCCCAGGGCGGCGAGCAGCTTCTGGTGAATGCCGCCGAAGCCGCCGTTCGACATGACGAGGAGCACATCGCCCTTCCGCGCATTCTCTGATGCGTAAGCCACGATCTCCTCCACCTGCCCGATGTAGTGCGCGTCGCGCCCGCGATCCCGGAGGTCCGCTGCTATCCGGTCGGGGCTGAGGCGTTCCGCATCCGGAATCTTCCCGGGATTCTCCACGCCCGCGATGATGGTCACGTCGGCCCCTTCGAGCGCATCCACGTACTCCTTCTGGTGAACGTTCCGCCGGCTCGTGTTCGACCGCGGCTCGAACAGCGCCCAGAGGCGGCGAGCGGGATAGCGAGCCCGGATGGCGGCAACGGTCTCGCGTATCGCGGTCGGGTGGTGGGCGAAGTCGTCGATCACCAGCACGCCGCCCGCCTCTCCGCGCACCTCCTGGCGGCGGGCAACGCCACCGAAGCGCGCAAGGCCCGCGCGAATCTCATTCACACCGAGCCCCAGTTCGAGGCACGCCGCCAGGACGCCCAGCGCATTGCGCACGTTGTGAGCGCCGGGCAACGGGATGGCGAACTCGCCAAGAGGGGTGCCCTCGCGCTCGGCTTCGAAGCGCGTTAGCACCGGACCAATCTCGCGCACCTTTCCGCGCAGCGCGGAACCCTCTGAAAGTCCATATGGAAGAACCCTGCAGCTCGCCCCCTGCGCAATGGCCCGCGCTTCCGGATCGTCGGCGCAGACGGCCAGGAGACCGGCCTCGGGGATGGTCGCCACGAAGCGCCGGAAGGCTTCGCGGACATGGTCGAGATCGCGGTAGATGTCCGCATGATCGAACTCGACGCTGGTGAGGATTGCGGTGCGTGGCGCGTAGTGCAGGAACTTCGGCTCCTTGTCGAAGAACGCCGTGTCGTATTCATCGCCTTCGAGGACGAAGGCCTCGCCCATCCCCAGCCGGAAACCCCCGTCGAAATCGCGCGCGATGCCGCCCACCAGAAGCGACGGATCCCGTCCCGCGTGCGCAAGCACCGATGCAGCCAGAGAGGTGGTCGTGGTCTTCCCGTGCGTGCCCGCCACCACGACGGGGTGCTTCCCGGCGAAGAAATAGAGGCGAAGCGCCTCGGGCATGCTCACGTACGGAATGCCGCTCTCGAGCAACGCCTCGATCTCGGGGTTCCCCCGGCTCATGGCGTTCCCCACGACGACGAGATCGGGGCGGTGCGAGAGGTTCTCGAGCCGGTACCCTTCCATGATGCGAATACCTGCGCGCTCGAGCTGGTTGCTCATGGGGGGATAAACGGCCTGGTCGGACCCCGTCACCGCCCGCCCCGAGGCGGCGAGCATGCAAGCCAGCGCCCCCATGCCCGTGCCGGCGACGGCGATGAGGTGCACGCTCCGCGGATCGCGCGGCACCACGGCAAGCCGTTTCGTGTGTTCTTCGGGCGTTTCTGTCCGGGACGGGGGAAAGCTCACGGGCGGGAGTCGCCGGAGGGACCGGCGCCGTTGTCCGGGGCGGCGGCCACGGCCTCGCCCCCCTGCGGCCCGGCGTCCGCCTCGCCGGCCTGTGGCCGCTTCTCACGCGGGGGCGGCGGGAAACCGAGCCCTTCCATCACGATGTCGTGTGCGCGCGGGCGGAACGCGAAGCGGGATTTCCTGGCGATGGGGTGGATTCGATTGGCCAGAAGCACGATGACGAC
>JAUYMQ010000121.1 GCA_030698575.1 Deltaproteobacteria bacterium | reverse complement strand
GCTTCTGCTCATCGTCTCCGGCTTCAGGAAACTTCTGAAAACCATCACGGCCTTCACGGTGGCGCACAGCCTTACCCTTGGGCTGGCCACCCTGGGCTTCGTACATGTTCCGCCGGCTCCGACCGAGGCGGTCATCTCGCTCAGCATCCTCTTTCTGGCGCTCGAGATCGTTCGCATGCACGCGGGCGAAGTGACGCTCACCCAGCGTCGTCCGTGGCTGGTGGCGTTCGCCTTCGGGCTGTTTCACGGCCTCGGATTCGCCGGGGCGCTCTCGCAGGTGGGGGTGCCGGCACACGAGGTGCCGCTCGCGCTCCTGATGTTCAACGTGGGCGTCGAAGCGGGGCAGGTGCTTTTCCTGGGTGCGGTTGTGGGTGTCCTTGCCGCTCTGCGGCGCGTTCCTGTTTCGATGCCGCAGGGTTCCTGGCGATTGATGCCCTACACAATCGGCGGTCTCGCCACGTTCTGGACCATTCAGCGTGTCGTTTCCGCATTCACACTTAGTTCATGAGGAGCAAACCATGAACCGTCTTTTTTTGAGTTTCCTTCTGGTGGGAATTTCGCTGGGGATGCTCGCGGTGAACAACAACGAAGCGTTGGCGGAATCGGCTGGTGAGCCGGGAGGCCCCTCCGGCAAGCCCAACCCGTTGAACAACGTCTATTTCGGCGAGCAGCACCTCCATATGGTGAACTCACCCGACGCCATTGCCATTTCTGTCAAGCGACGTGGCCGACAAGTGCGTGTCCACCTGCCATAGCAAACCACCCCGGCAAGCTGAACTACCCTACCGATGACCGGCCCCCAAGTGTTTTTCCAGCAGCGATCTTAGCCCGACGAGAGCGGGGTGGATGACTGGGCGCTGAAGTACCGGACTATCCTGAACTTCGAGAGTTCCCTGAGGTAAAGCGAGCGGGATCGGGAAAGTACATGCGAGGGCGAGCTAGGGCTCGGTGATCACGATGTAACGGACCGCTCCCTCGTAGTAAACCTGGTCGTACCAGGTGTTCCCGCAGCGGTAGTAGCGGTACTCGTTCACGAACTCGACGGTGTAGGTGCAGGGGACACTGTAAAAGATCGACACGCCGTGCAGGTAACGGCCGCGGTAGTAGAGGTTGTCCTCGATGAAATCCTGGCGGTCCTCGCGCCACTCGACCGCCCGCCCGTAAGCCTCGTCGCGGTGATCGTCGTAGTTATCCCGGCCCTTGTTCTGATCCTTCCAGTAGTTCTCCCGATCCTTCTGGCGATCTTCCCGATTCTTCTCGCGATCCTCGCTGCCGGGCCTGTCTTCAGGGCGGTTTCCATAGCCCGGCCTGTCTCCGGGTGGGTTGGGCCTGTCCCCTGGGCGGTTTCCGTAGGCCGGGCGCTGCGCAGGGAGTTGCCCGGCACTTGGCCTGGCCTGTCCGATCTCGCTGGGGCGGTTGTAGCGGCTGTCGCGGCTATCGAATTGATGCGTCTCAAAACGGGAGTTTGCACTGCTGTAGCTGCGATTGCCCCCGGAGGGCCGCCCTCCGCTGTTGCGGACGGAGTGTTGAGACATGCCCCCACTGCGGGAGATTCCCCCGCCGCCGTGGGAGCCCCCTCCGCGCCCGCCGCCGCCGCCTCCTCCGCCGCCACGTCCCCCACCACCACGAGCGGCCGCCATCTCCGCTGCCAGAAAGAGAACCGCGATCGCGATCGCGACGATCAGCCTGCTTCGAGAGGCGTTCATCATTTGGCGCCCTCCGTCTTCCGACCGGTCGGCGCGGGCAACGACAGGAATTCGATACGCTCTGCCGAAGCCGGAGGCGTGAAGAGGAACAATGTATCCGGCAGGCGGGCGGACAGATTCCATCGCGAGAGCAGGGTCGCGAATTGAGGCTTTCCGGGCTGCTGCTTGTAGGTGATGAGGAACTTCCGGAAAAGCGGCTTCGTGCCCCGGTCGATCCAGACCTGCCACTCGACCTCGTCGTTTCCGAAAGCCAGATGATCGCACCGCGCTCCGCCGATCCGGCTCTCGCCGACGTAGATGCCATCGCTGGCCCGGGTCTCGAGGAAAGTGAGATCGCTATAAAGGAGATCCGAGACGGGAAGGCGCACGATCTGGCGCTCCTCGAGATAGTCGAGCGTCTCATCGAGTGAGTGCGGGACGTCGAGCGTGCCGTAGACGTTCTCGGCTGCGTCGTGCATCGCCAGGTAGCGCCCGTTGTACCAGACCTCGCGCTTCGTTCCGTCGTCTTGCAAAACCAATGCGTGGGCGCGGTCGGGACGGCGCACCGAAAATTCGTGCGTCACCGTGAACTGGAGCATCCAACCCGAGGGCTGCAGGATGTCGTAGGTGGAATCCGCTCGAAAGGTGAAGCTCCGCGCCTCGCTCAGGGTCTTCATGGCCACCCGGAGCGCGTCGAGCGCCCGCGGATCGATCGCACTTCTAGGAGAGGATCCGGCGGTCACTTCTGCAGCGGCCTGCGGCGCAGCTGAAGGATGAATCGGTAGCAGGAGCAGCGCTGCGAGAAGGAGCCCTTGAAGGGATTTTTTGGCGGGAATGCTCATCGGTTATACGGACTCGAGGCTCATGGCTGTGGTTGAAGGCAACCGCTACTATGCCCCAACATCACCGTCCCATCAACCCGGCCTCACGCTCGATCAATCGTTGGCCTCTGTCGGCGCCGGGCGCAGGCTTGACGCTGGCAGGCCGGCTTCATACCCTGATGGGATCCAGATGGGAAAATGCTTGCCGAACCGTACTTCCTCGCGGCGCGGTTCGGGGGCTGAAACGGAGGCTCCGCCATGATGAAGCTCTACTCGACCTTCTACTGCCCCTACGCGCTCAGGACGCGCATCGTGCTCGAGGAGAAGAAGCTCCCGCACGAGCACATCGAGATCGATCTCAAGAACAAGCCGGCGAACTTCAAGGAGATAAGTCCCTACGGGAAGGTGCCGGTGCTCATCGACGGCGACGCGCGGATTTACGAGTCGGCGATCATCAATGAATACCTCGACGAGAAGTATCCCGAACCCGCGCTCATGCCCCCAACCGCGGCGGGTCGCGCCTACGTGCGGATCTGGACTGATTTCGCGAACAACCACCTCATGCGCGCCGGCTGGCGGGCCGTGATGGGTCCGGAAGAGAAGCGGGTGGAGGCGCTGGAGGAGTATCAACAGCTGCTTCAGACACTCGACCGGGAGATTGACGCGAAGAGTTGGCTGGCCGGCGAGCAGTTCACCCTCGGCGACGTGGC
>JAUYMQ010000118.1 GCA_030698575.1 Deltaproteobacteria bacterium | reverse complement strand
GTAATACGGTTCGCTTCCAGCCTCTTTCCCTGGAACCATGACCGCGCACCGGATAGAGTGCGCTCATCTTCTCACTCCGAGGCCGTGAAGAGGGTTGCCGCCGTGCCAAAAAACAACGGTCACATCGACCCCGCCGCCAAGCAGGTCGGCATCTGGATTCGCGTCTCCACCGAGGACCAGGCCAAGGGCGAAAGCCCGGAGCACCACGAGAAGCGGGCCCACATGTACGCCGAAGCTAAGGGCTGGCGGGTCCGCGAGGTCTACCACCTCGAAGCAGTGTCCGGAAAAACCGTCATGGGCAATCCCGAGACCGACCGGATGCTCGAACATGTCCGGCTCGGACACATCTCCGGACTCATCTTCTCGAAGCTCGCTCGGCTGGCCCGCAACACGCGGGAGCTCCTCGAGTTCGCCGACATCTTCCGGGAACATGACGCCGACCTGATCTCCCTCTCCGAGGCGATCGACACGTCCACCCCGGCAGGACGCCTCTTCTTCACGGTCGTCGCCGCCATGGCCCAGTGGGAGCGGGAGGAGATCGCCGAGCGGGTCGCCGCCTCGGTCCCGATCCGTGCCAAGCTCGGCAAGCCGCTCGGGGGTGCGGCCCCCTTCGGGTACCGCTGGGAGAACCGCGAGCTCGTCCCCGACCCCCAAGAAGCCCCGGTCCGGCGGCTCATGTACGAGCTCTTCTTGGAGCACAAGCGGAAGAAAGCCGTCGCGCGGCTGCTCAACGAGAAGGGCTATCGCACCCGGAACGGCTCCAAGTTCACCGACACCACCGTGGACCGCCTCCTCCGTGACCCCACCGCGAAAGGCGTCCGACGGGCCAACTACACCCGCTCGCTCGGCGAGAAGAAGCACTGGACGCTCAAGCCCCCGAGTGATTGGGTGCTCACCCCGGTCGAAGCCATCGTCTCAGAGGAGATCTGGACCACCGCCAACGCGCTCTTGGGCGAGCGCCGACAGAATGGCCAGCGCCCGGCGAAGAAAGCGGTCCACCTCTTCGCCGGCCTCGTCACCTGCACCTGCGGCCAGACCATGTACGTGCTGTCGAAGACGACGAAGTACGGCTGTAAGACATGCCACAACAAGATCGCGATCACGGATCTCGACGCAGTCTTCGGTGAGCAGCTCAAGGGCTTTGTCTTCTCCCCCGAGGAGATCGCCCGCCATCTGACGCAGGCCGACGAGGAGATCGGAGCGAAGGAAGCCGCGCTCCAGTCGCTCACGACCGAGCGCGCCCGCGTCGCCCGGGAAATGGACCGCGTGTACCATGCCTACGTCAACGACGAGATATCGGTCCAGGGCTTCGGCCGGCAGTACCGTCCCCTGGAAGAGCGCCTCCAGCAGATCGAGAATGAACTTCCCGTGCTCCAGAGCGAGGTCGACTTCCGAAAGATCCAGTATCTGAACCGCGACGAGATCCTGACCGAGGCCCGCGACCTCTACTCCCGCTGGCCATCCCTCACCCCGGACGAGCGGCGCGAGATCGTCGAAACCATCGTCGACCGGATCGTCATCGGGGACAATAACGTCGAGCTCCATCTCAGCTATCTCCCTCCTTCCGCTCCTGAAGACGTCACAAAATGGCAACGCAACTTCACCCCTGCGTTGCCATTTTGTGATCTGACCCTCCGATCGTCGCAACGCACTGGCACTACATGGTCTACGGATCTTCGGCATGTGGGCGACCACCTGCGCCGGAAGCGGTTGGAGCAGGGACTCACCCAGCGGCAGCTGGCGAAGCGCCTCCGTGTCCGGCCGCCCACCATATCCAATTGGGAGGGAGGAACCACGGCACCGGCGCTCCGACTCCTGCCTGGGGTGCTCGACTTCCTCGGCTATGACCCTCGCGACGTGGTCGGAGTCACGACGCTCGGAGACGAGCTCAGGCGCGCACGCACCGCCGCCGGGATCTCCATCGAAGAGCTGGCCAGAAAGTGGTCGGTGGACCCGACGACAATCTGGAAGTGGGAGCACAGCCGGAGCCGGCCCGGGATTCGGTACCGGGGCCTAATCCGGGAGCTCACGGGCACCGGGACGGTCGGGGATAAGATGAACCTCCGAAGTTTGGGCGACCGGATCCGGGCCTATCGCGAGCGGCACGGACTACGGCAGAAGGATCTGGCGCGGATAATTGGGGTTCGGCAGCAGGACGTCTCGGAGTGGGAGGGAGGGGCGCCTGCACCGCCAGGCGCGGTTCGGGACCTACTCGATTGATCGTCCGATCGGTCAGCCCAAAACGCAGGCTCTCAGAAGGCCGGTCCCGCGACTTTGAGTACGCGGCCCCAAGCCCGGGCGCCCCCGCTCCACGGCAGGACGCGGCTGCTCGGATCTCCGGTCCTGACGATTTTCTAGTTGGCGGATTCCCCGCAAGACAGACGTGGCCAGCCGTGCAGGACCAACCCCCTCCCGATGACGCTCAGCTCAGGCTTCCCTTCGCGCGTTCCGCATCCGGAACGGCGACAGCGGGGAGGCCCTAGTGTCGAAGAGACGGCGGCACGCTCCAAAGACCTATGCTCGCAATCCGGCGGGCGGGCACGTCAGGTCCGCTTCTGGCCACCGAACTCACCGCACAGGTCGCGGAGCCTGGAGTGAGAATCTCCCGCCCGGAGGATGCCGGCAGCCTTCTGGCCCGTCTGATCGGGAACACGGACCGGGAGCATTTCGTAGTGCTGCATCTGGATACGCGCAGCCGTGTCCGGGCGGCGGAGACGATCTCGATCGACAGCCTGAACGCCGCGATCGGCCATCCCCGTGAGGTCGTCAGGCGGCTATCCTCGCGAACTCGGCCGCGATCATGTGCGGCCACAACCACCCCCCCCGGCGTTATGCGGTGCTCCACATGACGGGCGACACAGGCCCGTCCCCCGAGGACGAGGCGATCATGAAGCGGCTAAGGCGGGCCGGAAAGCTGCTCGGGATCGGGGTGCTGGTCGATGCGCTCGCGGCCGCGAAGCCCGGACTAGGGTGTGAGTCGGTGACGCCAGGCCAGGGAGCGGAGATTGCGCTGCACCTCAAGGGTCACGTAGATCTGCGTTGCCTCCCAACTCTTCTTGCCGCTCCAGCGCTTGTCGCATCGATCGCAGCAGAGGTCCGCCGGAAACCTGAACCCAGGATACTCACTTGATCTGAGCTGCATGTCACAGAAGGGGCAGAACGCAGCGAGATACACGGGGAGGCCATCCCGGTCGTACTGCCACCTCCAGACCACACCAAGGAAACGGTCCTGCGTGTATTCGGGCCAATCCGGTTGGGCCGGTTTCGCCACGGCTGCCGCCGCCTTGTGCGCACGTCTCATGCGACGAATGGCCCAAACGCCTCCAGCCAGCGAAGCGATGTAGACGATCCCTCGGGGAACATCCACCGATGAGGTGAGGTGCCTGAAGATCCCGGCCAAGGCGGAGCCGATCGCGGCGATGATGACAGGGAAGACCCCTGAGAAGAGTTTCGCGATCGCAACGGCGGCGGCCACGATCAGGCCGGCGATGACGCTGTTTCGAATCCTGTGGTCGTTGCTCATGCGGCCCCTACCTGGGTACAAGTTGCCGAAGGGGACCTACGCATAGTAGCCTACGTCAACCATCAAAACGAAGGAGACCTCAAAATGGCCGACGACCGAGTGACGCGCGCTTATGCGCGCCTGGCAGCGCTGAAGGAAACACTGGCGAATCTGAACTCGCTTCACGGAGTGCCGGAAGGCTTAGTCCAGGAGTACCACGGCGCCCTTGACCACTTGGAGCGTGTAGGGTTCGACACTGCAGAATTTCGGATCCCAGACGGCGAGCTGAAGCAGCAGATGGTTGGTGCAGTGATCGGCGGTGCCGCGCAATACACGAAAGAAAGCTACGTGGACCAAGCCCTGTTCTTTCAGAGACGGGGCAGCGTCTTGAAATACTTCCAGCTCGTCACCCAGCAGCAACCCAGACCAGAAATCGGATTCCGCG
>JAUYMQ010000104.1 GCA_030698575.1 Deltaproteobacteria bacterium | reverse complement strand
AGCGGACCGTAGAGAGCCGCCGTGGCGGCCGCGACAGACGAGTAGGCGTCGACGTTGCTCGAACCTACGGATCGCATCGCGTTCGTGCTGCAGTTCTGCTCGTGATCCGCGTGAAGAATGAAGAGCACGTCGAGCGCCCTTTCGAGAACCGGATCCGGGCTGTACCTCGGCTCCGCGACCTTGAAGAGCATGCTCAGCAGATTGCCGGTGTATGACAGCTCGTTGTCGGGGTAAACGTAGGGCATCCCGAGACTGTGGCGGTAAGCGGCGGCCGCGAGCGTGGGCATCTTGCCGATGAGCCTGTAGATCTGGAGCCGCCGGTTGTCGGAGTCGAAGATGTTCCGCGCGGCGGGGTAGAAGGTCGAGAGCGCGGCCACGGCCGTCACGAGAATTCCCATCGGATGGGCGTCGTAGAGGAACCCGTTGATGAACTTCTTGATGTTCTCGTGGGTGAAGGTGTGGAGCGTGATGCTTCGTCGCCACTCCTGGAGCTTGGGTCGCGTGGGAAGTTCGCCGTGCACCAGTAGGTAGGCGACCTCGAGGTAGGTCGACTTTTCCGCAAGCACCTCGATCGGGTAGCCGCGGTACTCGAGAATGCCCTTGTCACCGTCGATCCAGGTAATCGCGCTCTTGCAGGAGGCCGTGTTCGTGAAGGCCGGATCGTAGCTCAGCAAACCAAAATCGTCCGGCGACACCTTGATCTGCCGCAGATCCTGGGCGCGGATGGCCTCGCCTTCCTGCCCCTTCAGAATAGGAAGCTCGTAGGTGCGGCCGTTTCTGTTGTCGGTGACCGTCAGCGTGTCCTTTCCCGTTGCCCCCTGCGACTCCGCCGCAGCACCCACGATCGGTCTCGAAGCGGGCGACGCGCCCTTCCCCGTACGAAGTGATCGTCCGGCCGACTTCACGGGCCTGCTTCCGGTGCCTTTCCGCACGGTCTTGCGCACCTTTGCCATGGGCGGACTCCTCTCTCTTTACATGGTTATTGAGAATACGCAGAAGTTAGCCGACCGGGAGTGGCAGATCAAGCCGCCGCGACGACGGCTCCGGCGGGGTGCATCAACGCTCAGCCGTCGATCCCCGGAGGGCCCGCAGGCGGAGGGTCGCGGCGACGCATATTGGCGACGAGGAGCATGAAAGCCAGGAGGGCGATGAAGGTAACGATCCATAGGGCAAGCCAAACCCGACCCTCCAGGTCCTCTATTCCGGCCGCGAGTAGCTCACTCCCGTAGCGGGTGAAGCCCAGCCAGAGGATCTCTCTGTCGTCCTTCCCCTCCGCCAACCACCCCCGGATGTCCGCGCGTATCCGCTGCTGAACCGGAAGGCCTTCGATCTTCCGCGGGTGACAGGCGCACGTTTCCGCGAGCCGCCGCTCCAGGGCGACGACACGCGCCTCGATGTCGGTGGTCCGGATCGATTCGCCGCCGCAGGCCGGAAGGATGAAGAGCGCAAGGAGACCTCCGAGCGCAACGGCACGCCTCATGAGAGCACCTCGAGCAGATCGGTCATCACCTCTTCCTGAGCGTGCTCGAGCCCGAGGTAGTAACGCCGAATGTTTCCGTCGGGTCCGATCAGGTAGGTGACGACCGTGTGGTTCAGGCTGCCATCCTCCAGTCGAACGCTTCCGACGTGGTAGCTCGAAAGGACCTCCTGCACCGCATCGGTTTCGCCGGTGAGGAAGGTCCAGTTGGTGAGATCCGCTCCCTGGGAGCGCGCGTACTCCGTGAGCTTTTCCGGCGTGTCGTTTGCCGGATCGACGGTGACGGAAAGCAGATGAACGCGCGCGCGAAGATCCGCCGGAAGGCGCTGCTGAAGCCGGGCATGGGCCCCCGTCAGAATGGGGCATGGGCCGGTGCAGCTGGTGAAGATGAAATCCAGGAGCACAGCGCGGCCGCGAAGGGTCTCGAGTGAAAAGGGCTGCCCCGCCTGATCGACGAGCCGGATCTCCGGCGCCGGGCGCGGATCGAGCGGCGAGTCCTCCGAGCCGCTGCGCCCCGCCTCTTCTGCAACGGTGAAGGCGGCGCCGGCGCGCACACGCTGGAGCCGGGTCACGCGCAGGCTCCTTGAAGTCCGCTCGATCGTGAAACGAATCTCGTCGCCCGGATGAACGCCCGCAATCGGCAGGCCAGGGGCCACGTCGAAGTTCATGGTCATGGCGGGCATGAAACCCGGGATGTCCTCGTGCGCCACCTTGATCACGCGGTCCGCCTCGTTCACCGAGACGACCTTGCCGGCGGTCTCGTAATGATCGCTCCCCTGGCCACAAGCCGCGAGCATGAAGGCCACCAGCGTCAGGACTGCTGCTCCGATCGATCTCATACCGGCTCCGCCGGGGTGGCGCCTGCCCTGTTCCGCGCGATCTCGTCGCTCCGGTGCTCTCGGGCCCACCAGCTGAGAAATACGATCGCCGCGCCGCCCCAGAGGATCAGCCCCGCCGGCAGCCACATGAGGAGCCCGCCGATTCGCTGATCGGAGAATGCGTCCAGACCGAAGGCGCGAGGTGCAAGCGCGTAGGCCGGATAGAGGATGCTGTCCGACATCGTGAGGAGCGCCCCGATCCCCTTCATGGGAAAGGTCAGAAGGATGAGATAGAGCACCTGCACAATCGGCCGAAGCCGCAGTTCCGGGAGCGGGGAGAGCACAGGCATCCACATGAGAAACGCAGTGCCGATGAAAAGCACGTGCTCGAGGATGTGAACCTCGAGCAGGACGAGCGTCGAGTTGTAGAGCCTGGGCAGGTGCCACAGGGCAAGAACAAAATTGTAGATGAGATAGGCCACCGGGGCGCGGGTGAGAAAGCGAACCATCCCGTAAACGGCCGGGGGGCGGAGAAGACCGCGAGCGAGCCACTCCGGGGTGGCCGCGAGCAGCAAGGGCGGCGCCACAAGGGTGATGATGAGGTGCTGCACCATGTGGGCGCTGAAGAGGTAGCTGTCGGACAGATCGTGAATGGGCCCGGTGAGCGCGAGGAAGAAGACCAGCAGGCCGGCCGCAAAGGTCACGATCTGAAGCGGCTCGATCCGGGCAGCCGGGTCGAGTCGGCGCCTGAGCGGCCCCACCCCGATCCCGTAGAGCAGGGCGATGAGCCCCAGCCCGAGGGGAATGCTCGGATGAACGCTCCAGCCCTCGATCATCGATCTCCTCGCTCAGGCGTCCCGTGAGATGCGGAAGCCGATGCGCGGGAAGTGCACCACTACCTCGCCCACCTGGGGATCGTCGCGCCGGATGGCAACTTCGTGGATGGAGAGCGAAACGATCTCTCCCTTCACCGGATCGAAGGCGTAGTCGTCGGGTATGATGGCGACGGCGTCTCCGGGCCGGAGCCCGTTCGGGTCCTGCGGGTCCGCCTGCGCGGCGGTCGCCGGCGCGGCTTCCCTGGCGATCGCAAGAGCCTCGCCCTCCTCCATCCCGGTCTTCTCGCCCCGGCCGAAGCCCTTGCACCGCTCGAACCACTCCCCGAGCCGCGGCTGCGACTCGATGAGCGCCTTCGCCTCAGGAATGCTCCGGAGGAACCATACCGTCGTGTAAACCGCCGCGTCGGCCAGGCTGAAGGACTCGCCCATCAGGAAGGGACGCCCCTCGAGCTGGCGCGCGAACAGGTCGTAGAAGCCGCGAAGTTGATCACGGGCGCCGGGGAGCGCTTTCCGGAGCTTCTCGAAGTTCATCTGCGAACTCATTGCCTCGCGGTCGGCCTTGAACTCCGCCGGAAGGAAGTCCGCCGCCGCGATCATGGCCACGGGAACCGCCGAGAAAAAGAGATGCCGGTCGGCCCAGAGCGAAAAGAGGGTGATCTCCCCCTCGCGCCCGTCCGGAAAGATCGTCGGCTCGGGCTGGAGTCGCTCGAGAGAGCGCGCGATGAGCGAGCTGTCGCAGTAGATGTCGGCGCCGATCTGCATGACGGGAATTCGCCGGTAGCCGCCTGTCAGGGGCGTGAGCATCGGCTTGGGATTCATCATGGCGGCTTCCACGGAGCGCCAGGGCATTTTCTTGAAGGCCAGGATGCGGCGGATCTTTTCAGAGAAGGGTGAGGCCTTGTACTGGTGGAGAATGATCTCCGGCATGGCGTGCTCCCCAGTGAAAGGCGGGCCGTCGGCCCGCCTCGTCTGAAAGTGATGGCCAGCGAAGGGTGCTCACTTGCCCGTGAACTTGGGGGGACGGCGTTCAACGAAGCTTGCCACGCCCTCCTTGAAATCGTGCGTCTCGAAGCTCTTCACCATCTCGTCGTTCGCAATCGTGTTCGCCGTCGCGAGATCCTGGAAGAGCGCGTCGTATACCTGCCGCTTCATGATGGCGATCGATCGCGGGGAACTAAGGGTCGCGAGATCGGTCGCATAGCTCCTCACCGTCGGGATGAGATCGTCGTGAGGCACCACCTTGCTCACGAGCCCCATCGCGAGCGCCTCCTGCGCGTCGATCATGCGGCCGGAGTAGAGCAAATCCAGGGCGTTCTGTACGCCCACGAGCCGGGGAAGCATCCAGGAGATGCCGTGCTCGGCGATCAGGCCCCGGCGGGCGAAGACGGTTCCGAAGCGCGCCCGCTCCGAGGCGAAGCGCACGTCGCAGTAGAGCGTGTGCACGAAGCCGAGGCCGGCGGCGGCGCCGTTCACGGCGCCGATGATCGGCTTCTGGATAGCGGGCGGATAGGTGTAGAGCATCCGGAAGTCGTCGCGAACATCCGGGCGCGCGCCGGGCGTCGCCTTCGGGAGATCCTCCGCCTCACCCCCGCGCCCGAGCGTCTCGCCCTTCGACAGCCCGGAGAGCATGTCCATGTCGGCTCCCGCGCAGAAGCCGCGGCCTGCGCCGGTCACGATGATCACGCGCACGTCGGGATCTTTCTCCGCCTCGGCCATCGCGTGGCGGTACTCCCCCTCCATGCGCATCGTCCATGCGTTGAGCTTCCCGGGCCGGTTGAGCGTGATGGTGGCGATCCCCTCGCTCACCTCGTACACGATCTGCTGGTAGTCCACCGGAACCTCCCTCTCTGCGCCTCGCGCGAGAACGCGCGGGCCCCTCCTGAGCACCCTACAACTTCCCGGGGCGCGGCGGCAAGGCGCGCTCCGTCTCCTGAAAAGAAGAACCCCGGTGCCTGGGCGCCGGGGCCTTTCATTTCACAAGCGAACCGGGAACCCTCACCCGGCCTCCGTCTTCCCTTCAATCTTCCCTTCGATCAGGGGCTTCAGTTCGCCGCGCGCGTGCATCTCCTTCACGATGTCCGCGCCGCCGACCAGCTCACCGCGCACGTAGAGCTGCGGGAAGGTCGGCCAGTTCGAGAACCCCTTCAGCGTGGGCCTGAACTCGGGATGTGAGTAGACGTCCATGGAGGTGAAGGGGTTCCCCGTCTCTCGAAGAATCTGGACAGTGGCGGCCGAGAAACCGCACTGGGGGAAATCAGGCGTGCCCTTCATGAACAGCACCACGTCGTGCTCGGCGACGGCCTTCTTGATCGCCTGAAGAACTTCTTCTGACATCAGCTCTCTCCCTCCCGGCGCCGGGCATGGGGCCCGCCCGCCGTGATACAGGAATCGGTTTCAATCAGCCGCCGCTCCCCGACTGTGCCGGGGTCATGGTCTTGAGGGCGATGGCATGAATCGTCTCGTCGGCGATGGACTTGCCGAGCGCGTCATAGACCATGCGGTGCTGGGCAATCATGGACTTTCCCTCGAACTGCTTTGAGATGATCACCGCTTCAAAATGGTTTCCGCCGCCGGTGTCGACCACGGTGGCTTGACTTTCCGGGATAGCTTCCTCGATGATCTGCTTGATGGCGCCCGGATCCATCGGTGAGAGCCTCTCTTGCAGGATACTGCCGCCCGAAGCCCGCCCGTCTCGGCGGCCCCTCTGGGCGGATCGTATTACCCGATTGAAGTAGTCGGATTTTAGAGAACTCCGCCCCCACTGGCAAGTCCTGTCTCCAAAATGCCCGTCTCCCCGCGGGCGGTCATTTCCGCGCCGCGTGCAGAACCAGGCCCAGGGCCGTCCTCCGGCCGGCGCGGATGGGCAGCAGCGCATGGCGAACCGGGGCCGGCTTGAAGCGCTGCGTGGTGCGCCCGGCCCCGGCATCTCTGGGAACAGGTCGGGCCTCGGAGGGAAAGATCACGGCGTCGCCAGGCCGGGGGCGGACGAGGTGCCAGAGATCCTTACCGTCGGCCCGCGCCTCGATGACGGCGAAGGAGCCGCCCTGGTAGGGGGCGCGCGAGACAACGATCACCACCTGGAAGGGGAAGATAACCGGGCCGTACAGATCGCGGTGAGGCGCGTTCCAGCCGCCGGCTCCGTATTGAAGGAGCGTCGATGCGGCGAGACGCTGCCCGGCCGCCGCCGATCGCGCGTCAAAGGATCGAAGGGTGTCGGGAAGATCGTCTGCGCGTCCGAGGCGCGCAAGCCAGGCGCGCGCGTCCGGCAAGAGCGCGGAGTAGAGCCGGCGGCGAAGCGTTTCGATCCGCCGATGAACCTCGCCCGCGCCGACGTAACCGTACTCGCCCCGCCCGAATGCGTGGCGCTCGAGAGTGACACGGCGGCGATGGCTGGAGGGCCGCGCAGCCGCCCGCTCGAAGTAGGCGCACTCCCGCGCATCGAGGATGCGCGGGATGATCGCGTGGCCGCATCGGTCGAGCTGCGTTTCGAGTGGGAGATCGGCGCTGGCGCAGTGTGGCCGGCGGCCGGGCGGGCGCAACGGATCAGGCATGCGAACGCGCCGGACAGGTGGCGCGCATCGCGCGCATGGGCGGAAGCCACGCCGGGCCGCCTCGCGCGCGTCCGTGAGCGGCTCGACGGCTTCCGATCGCGCGCGCACGGCGAGGGCGCACTCCGGGCGGCAGTAGCTGCGCGAGGCAAGGAGGCCGACCAGGTCGGCGCCGGCGCGCGCGAGCCAATCGTCGATAGCCTCGCTCCGCCGCGGCCGCGCGCCTTCCGCCACGAGTTTCCGCTGCTGCCGATCGCCGAATGGCAATCCGCTGCCCGATCGGACGGCGCGGTGCAGCGGCAGCGCCGTGCAACGGTTGCGCGCCCACCCGGCAATGAGGCGCCCCGCCTCGCGGGCCGCCCAGGGACGACCAGCTGTCGACGCAAGCTCGGAGATGCTGCGGGTGCGGCCCGCGGGAACGGCACCGAGAGCGTCTTTGAGTCGCGCCTCGAACGTCATGGGCCGAAGCATAGTGCAGGCGGCGGCCCGGGGGGAAGTCGTTCTTCCGCAAGGTGGCCGTCGCGCTGCGCGGCGTTGCGTCCGGTTTCAGTGTTGCGCTAAAAGCAGGGTTGGCCTTCCACCGGGCCTCACCCGAGCGCCAGGAGCGAGCGCTCGTTCTCGACTTGAAAGGCTACCGTGACCTCATTCGCCAAATCTCGCCGGCAGAACGGTCAGGAAAACCGCCCAGAGCCTGCCAGGCAGCCCTGGCACACCCTGCCGATCGACCAGGTCCTCGCCAAGCTCGGGACCTCTTCCGCCGGACTTCCCCAGGCTGAAGCCGAGCAGCGCCTCGCGGAGCATGGCCCGAACGAGCTGGAATCCGCCCGGGGCGCTTCCGCCTGGTCAATCCTCGTGAACCAGTTCAGAAATGTCTTGATTGTCATCCTTCTCATCGCGACGGCGCTCTCCCTCTTCCTCGGGGAGGAGGTCGAGGCCATAGCGATCGCCGTCATCGTTCTCTTCGCCATCGTCCTCGGCTACGTGCAGGAGTATCGCGCGGAACGCGCCATTGAGGCCCTGCGCCGGATGGCCGCTCTCTCCGCGAATGTGGTCCGCGACGGGGAGGAGGCCGAGATCCCGGCGCGCGAGCTCGTGCCTGGCGACGTGGTTTATCTCAAGGCGGGCGACAGGGTTCCCGCCGACGTGAGGCTGATCGAAGCCGTGAACCTGCAGGTGAACGAGGCGGCGCTCACGGGCGAATCGGTGTCCGTGGAGAAGGACGCGGCGCCCCTCGCCGACGAGGAGCTGGGGCTTGGCGATCGCAGGAGCATGGCCTACGCCGGCACGGCGGCGACCTACGGCCGTGGCCGGTCAGTCGTCGTGGCAACGGGGATGGAAACCGAGTTCGGCAGAATCGCCCGTATGCTGCAGACCGTCGAAATCGGCAAGACCCCTTTGCAAGAGAACCTCGACAGGGTCGGCACGGCGCTGGCGAAGGGCGCCCTGGCGATCGTCGCCGCCATCGTCGCGCTGGGCCTCTACCGCGGCCAGCCCTTCCTCGAGATGCTGTTCTTCGGAATTGCTCTGGCCGTCGCCGTGGTGCCGGAGGCCCTGCCCGCCGTGGTGACCATCTCCCTCGCGATCGGCGTGAAACGGATGGTGAAGCGGCATGCGCTCATGCGCCGCCTGGTGGCCGTCGAAACGCTCGGCAATACCTCGTTCATCTGCGCCGACAAGACAGGGACGTTGACGAAGGACGAGATGACGGCGCGGCAGATCTTCGTCGCCGGTGAAGTGCTGGAGGTTTCAGGGGCCGGTTACGAGCCCCGTGGCGGGTTCACGCGCGGGAGCGTCGCGTTCGAGCCCAACGCCCCGCTCAGGGAACTCCTCTCCGCCGCCGCGCTGGCCTCCGACGCCCACGTTGTACAGAGGGAGTCGGACGACCGCTGGCACGTCCGGGGCGATCCCACAGAAGGAGCGATGGTGGTCGCGGCGGCCAAGGCCGGCCTTGCCAAGGCCGGCCTCGACGAAAGTTTTCCGCGCGTGAACGAAATACCGTTCACCTCCGAGAGAAAGCGCATGACGACCCTTCACGAGACCGGGGAAGGCCACGTGGCGCACTCGAAGGGGGCAGCCGAGATCATTCTCGCGTCCTGCTCGAGGCAGCGCGACACCGGCGGCGTGAGCGATCTCGACTCCTCTGGCCGGGAGGCGATCCAGGAGGCGGCGCTTCAGATGGCGAGCGAGGGGCTGCGCGTTCTTGCTGTCGCATCGAAGGCGAACGCCAGACTGGATGATGCGGAGAACGAGATGACCTTCCTGGGACTCGTGGGGATGAGCGACCCTCCCCGCCCCGAGGCCAGGGCGGCCATCGAGACCTGCGAGCGGGCGGGGATCAAGCCGGTGGTGATCACGGGCGATCATCCGCTCACGGCGACGGCGGTGGCCCGCGAGCTGGGACTGCTCGGGAAGGGGCGGATCATCACCGGCGCCGAACTCGAGGCGATGACCGACGAGGAGTTCGAGCGGTCGGTGGAAGACATCGTGGTGTACGCCCGGGTGTCGCCCGAGGACAAGCTTCGCGTGGTCACCACCCTGCAGAAGAAAGGGCACGTGGTCGCCATGACGGGCGACGGGGTGAACGACGCCCCGGCACTGAAGAAGGCCGACATCGGCATCGCCATGGGGATCACAGGCACCGACGTCGCGAAGGAGGCGGCCGCCATGATGCTCACCGACGACAACTTCGCATCCATCGTGGCGGCGGTGGAGGAAGGACGCGCCATCTTCGGCAATATCAAGAAGTACCTGATGTATCTCCTTTCATCCAACATCGGGGAGGCCGGGCTCATGGCCGGGGCTTCCCTCGCGGGCATGCCGCTCCCGCTGACCGCTGTCCAGATTCTCTACGTCAATCTCGCCACCGACGGCCTTCCGGCGCTGGCGCTCGCCGTTGATCCACCGGAAGTCGATCTGATGTCGCGGAACCCTCGTAAGGCGCGTGACGGCATCTTCACCCGGCCGATCGTGACGCTCATGGTGATCGGCGGACTCTGGTCCACCCTGGCAAACCTGGGACTTTTCACCTGGGTTCTCGGATCCGGGCGCAGCCTTCGCGAAGCCATGACGATGACCTTCGTCTCTCTCGTTCTGATCCAGTTCTTCAAGGCTTACAACTTCCGCTCCGAGCGCCACTCGATCGTGGAACGACCCTTCGCGAACAAGTGGTTGAACCTGGCGATCCTCTGGGAGATCACGCTGCTGGCCCTGATCATCTACCTCCCCTTCCTGCAGCATGCCCTGGGCACCTTCAGCCTGTCGTTCAAGGACTGGGCGATCGTCGTTCTCACGTCCGCGACGATCACCCCGGTGCTGGAGGCGGGGAAGTGGATGGTGAGGCGGGGTTGGTTCGCCAAGACGGTCTGAACCGCCGCCCTCCCGGGCGCCGGCGCCGGATCTACCTGTTGAGGAATTCGAGCAGCAGCCGGGAGACTTCTCCGGGAGCTTCCAGGTGCAGGAAGTGTCCCGCCGACGCGATTACATGCCGCTCGAGCCCGGCGGGGAAGAAGGCCTCCATGCCTTCCGAAACCTCCACGCCGATGCAGCCGTCTTTCGCGCCGACGATCGCCAGCGCGGAACACTCGGGCGTGCGCGCGGCGAGCTCGTCCTGGAGCTTGGTGCGCTCCGGATCCTGGCGCGCCGGATCAAAGAGCGCCCGGTAAACGCCCAGCGCCGCTTCGGTGTTCTCCGGCTCCTTGAGCGAGTCGCGCATTTCCTCCAGAAGGCCGGGCGGCGGCTCGAAGCCGGGAGACCAGTCGCGCCAGAGCTTTCCCAGGAACCTGAAGTCCTCGCTCCGCACCGCATCGACAGCGAAGGGGAGCTGGAAGAAGTACATGTACCAGGATCGCTTCGACTGCAGGTAGCTACCCGAGAGGGCCATAAGGAACTGGGCCGGATGAGGAAGCGCCAGCATCGAGAAGCGGCTGATCTTCTCCGGCGCCAGAAGCGACGCCAGGAACGCGGCCGACGCGCCCCAGTCGTGGCCAATCACAGCAGCACGCTCCCCATCATCGCCACCGATAGCGTCGATGAGCGCCACCGCATCCTGTCCCAGCGAAACCGCCTGGTAGTTCCCGTCGACCGGGATCTCGGTCGGCGCGTATCCGCGCATCCATGGCGCGACCGCGCGATAGCCCGCACGCGCAAGCACGGGGATCAGTTCGCGGAAAGTGTACGGCGTGTCGGGAAAACCGTGGAGCAGCAGAACGAGTGGCCCCTCCCCTTCGGCGAGGGCACGAAAGGTAAGCCCGTTCGCCTTGATCTCGATTCGCCTCATTGTCTCCTCACGGAGGCCCTGTGCGGCCTCGGATTCTCGAGGACGGTGCAAAGATCACCGCCGCGGCCACGAACCTATCAGTCTTCCCTTGCATTTTCCAGCATTTGGGGGTAATTCGACTCGAAGAAAGATCCTTGCCACAAGTGAATTTTGGGAGGCACCCGCGCGTGGACAGACGTCTCGTCGTTCCCCTGGCGCTCCTTCTGGTCTTCGGCGGCGGCTTCCTCCTCTACAAGCTCTTCTCTCCCGACAGCGACCTCGTCCTGACCGGATTCGTCGAGGGAGAGGAGCGCATCATTCGCAGCAAGGTGACCGGCCGCGTCGAGGAAGCCTCCATCCCCGAGGGCGCCCGGGTCACGAAGGACGCCCTTCTCGTCCGAATCGACGATCGTGAAATTGAGGCGCGGCTGGCCCAGGTGAACTCCGATACGCAGGCGGTGCGGGGCCGACTCGCCGAGGCCCAGGCCAACCTGGCGCGGGTCATCAGCGACGTGGAGGGAAGGGTCGTGTCGGCCCAGGCGCAGGTCCGGCAGATGGAGGCCAGTGAGGAGTACGCGCGCCTCGATCTCGGCCGCAACAAGCGCCTGAATGACGAGCGCGTGGTCAGCTCCCAGTTTCTCGATCTGGCGCAGCGCAACCACCGTCAGGCGGTGGCCAATCTCGAGGCGAGCCGCGCCGAGCTCACCATGGCCGAGGGAAACAGCCGGCTCATCGAGGCTGCGCGGCAGAATGTCGAGTCGCTCAAGCAGCAGGTGGTCAGCCAGGAAGAGGTCGTCCATCAGACGGAGATCCAGCGAAGCAACTACCGCGTTACCGCCCCCTTCGACGGCGTCGTAGAGACCAAGTACATATACGAAGGCGAACTGGCCACACCCGGCAGCCCGCTCGTCGGCATACTCTCGCCAGACGACCGCTACGTGCGCGTCTACGTGCCGGTCCCCGAACTTGCAAAACTTCGTGTGGACTCGCTGGTCGATATCGAACTCGACTCCGAGCCCGGCAAGATCTACGCCGGCCGCATCAGCTTCATCTCCAATGAAGCCGAGTTCACGCCCAAGAACATCGAAACCAGGGACGATCGCCTGACCCAGGTCTACGAGGCCAAAGCAACGATCCTCGAGGGCCTCGACCACTTCAAGCCCGGCGCCCAGGGCAACGTCTACGTCAGGGCGGAACGCGCGGGTGGCTCGCCGCCGGTCGCCGAGGCCCGGCAGGACGGGGCCGCTCCGTGACCGAGGCGCGATCGGACGCGCCGCTCGTCGACGTCCGGGGGCTCGAAAAGACCTTCCCCAACGGCACCCGCGCACTCCAAGACATCACACTCGAGATCAACCGTCCCGGAATCTTCGGCATCGTCGGCCCGGACGGCGCAGGGAAGACGACGCTTCTGCGCGCGCTCGTCGGTATCCTCGAGTTCCGGGCGGAGCGCCTCGCGGTTCTCGGCCACGTCCTTCCCCGGGATGCCCAGGCGCTGAAGGCCGAAGTGGGGTACGTGCCCCAGATCTGGGGCCTCTATCCCGACTTGAGCGTGAAGGAAAATCTCCAGTTTTTCGCGGCGATCCGCCGGATCCCTGAGAACGAGTTCAACGAAAGAAAGCGCGTGCTGCTCAAGGCCACCGACCTCACCCTGTTCGAGGACCGCCTGGCGGGGCAGCTCTCGGGGGGCATGAAGCAGAAGCTCGCAATCTCCTGCACGCTGCTGCACCGTCCCCGCCTGCTCATCCTCGACGAGCCCAACAACGGCGTCGACGTGTCTGCGCGGCACGAGATCTGGGATCTCATCTCGCGTGACGCCGAACACAGTGTGATCATCTCGACGAACTACGTTGAGGAAGCGGCCATGTGCGACGAGCTGATATACCTCATTCAGGGCCGTGTGGTGGCTCGCGGAACTCCCGACGCCATCCTGCAGGATCACGCCGCCGAGATCCATCAGTACCGGCTGCACGGGCAGAACCTCGCGCCGCTCGCAGCGGCGCTCGCCTCTGAGTCCTGGCTCGTCTCGGCGCAGTTTCTCGGCAACGCGGTGGAGATCGAAACCGGCGGGAACATGCCGATCGACGAAATAGAGCGGCGCGTGAGGGCCCATCCCCATGGCGGCAGCCGCGTGATCCTGGTGGAGCCGCGCCGGCCGGATATGTCCAGCGCGATTCGCGCCCTGACCCGGGAGGCGCTCAATCATGAGTGAACCGGCTTCCCGCCCCCCGGGTGAAGCCTCCTCCGGCGCCGCCATTGAAGCCGAGGGCCTTTGCAAGACCTTCGGCGACTTCAAGGCCGTCGATCGCGTAAGCTTCAGCATTGCCCGCGGATCGATCTTCGGCTTCGTGGGGAGCAACGGCTCCGGAAAATCCACCACCATCCGGATGCTCTGCGGGCTCCTGGAGCCGACGGAAGGCTCCGCGCGCGTGGCTGGATTTCGCGTTCCAGGCGACGAACGCAGCGTGCTCCACCGCATCGGCTACATGAGCCAGAAGCTCTCGCTCTACCCCGCGCTCAGCATTCTCGAGAACGTCCGCTTCGCCGCCGGGATCTACAGCATCGACGCCGCGCGGCGCGAGTCGCGGTGGCGGACCCTGCGCGACCGCCTCGATCTCGGCCCCTATGAGAAACTCCGGGTGTCGGCGCTCTCCGTGGGCATCAAGCAGCGCACCGCTCTCTGCTGCTCGATCCTTCATGATCCGGAGGTCGTGTTCCTCGACGAGCCGACCGCCGGCGTCGACCTTGAAAACCGAGCCGTGTTCTGGGAGATCATCCGGGAGATGGCCGCCGGGGGAATTACCGTCTTCGTCACGAGCCACTACCTCGATGAGATGGAATTCGCAGACGTCATCGGTTTCATCGACGGGGGCCAGATGATTGCGCTCGACTCGCCGGAGAAGCTCAAGGCGAACCAGGCCGGCGGCTATCGCGTCGAGATCATCGGACCGGCGGGACTCCCGAGCGCAACGCTGGAGCCGATGCTGCTCCTCGATCTCGAGCCTGCCACCGTCGCCGGGGCCCGGCGGCGCGCCCGGAGCCATGATCCTTCACTGAACATTCGCATCGCGCTTCCCACTCTCGAAGAAGTCTTTCTCGAGATGCTTCGGGCCCGCGAGCGAGAGGGGCAGGTCACGCCGTGAAGCGCCTCCGCAGCTACCGCGCCATCGGACGCCTCCGCACGCTCATGTGGCGCGAATTCGTGGAACTCGCGCGCGACCCATTTACCCTTCTCATCCTCACGCTCTTTCCGCTTCTCATGATCGCGATGCTTTCCTATGCGCTGACGATCGAGGTGCGTAACCTGCCGCTCGGGGTATTCGACGCTGACCAAAGCGAGGAGAGCCGCCGCCTGATCGGCACCCTCGAGGCCACCGGTTACTTCAGAATGGTCCCGCTAGAAAGTCTCGCGGCGCTGCGCAGCAAGATGGCCTCCAGCGGACTGGCCGCGGCGATCGTGGTGCCTCCCGACTTCTCCAGAAAGCTCACGCGGGGGAGCACGGCGCACATCCAGACCATTTTTGACGGCACCGGAACGGTGATATCGGCGAATGCGGACGGCATCATCGAAGCAACGGTCGCCGCCTTCCAGGCCAAGTTGCGCGCGCGGAACCCCAGGGTCGTACCCATTGCCGGCGGAGTTCCACCGCCCTTCGGGCTCGCGCCCGGCGAGACTGATCAGGAGGGAGGGAACATCCAGGCGCTGCAGCGCGGCGGAGACGTCTCGAGGGCAGGCAGCGCAGGCGACGATCTTGCGCGTCCCCGTGGAGCCGGGGCCGTGCGTGTCGTGCAGCGGAATCTCTTCAATCCCGGCATGCGGCCCACGGACTTCACGATTCCGGGCCTCATCGGATTCATCACCACGTTCCTCTGCATTCTGACCACCGCCCTCGCCATCGTTCGCGAGCGCCAGGCCGGCACCTTCGAACAGCTGCGCGTCACCCCGGTCACCACCATCGAGATCATCATCGGAAAGATCGTGCCCCTGGGCGCCGTCTACCTGCTCGATACGGTGCTGCTCATGCTCATCGGCGTTGCGGTGTTCGATATCTGGCCGATGGGGAGCGTGGTGCTGCTCCTCCTGATCACCGCGATGTACCTGGTTCTCACCCTTGCCGTGGGACTCCTGATTTCCGCCGCCGCGCCGACGGCGGACCAGGCGGTGCAGATGACGGTCCTCGTCGTCGTGCCGCAGCTCTCCCTCTCGGGGCTCGTCTTTCCCATCCACTCGATGCCCGACTGGGCCCGCACGCTCGTCGAGCTGATCCCGTTGGCGCACTACCTCCGGATTATCCGGGGCATCTATCTCACCGGCGCTGGCGTCGTC
>JAUYMQ010000099.1 GCA_030698575.1 Deltaproteobacteria bacterium | reverse complement strand
CATCACACGGGCCTATCCGAACGAGGCCCTGCGCCTTCTCGGCATCGCCAAGGTCGCCTGGAGCAAGGTAGGCGTCGAGCACCCGGAAGAGCACATCGCGGTCCTTCATTCGTGGGTTCCCCCCAACCTTTATCCCCTCGCGAACGTCATCGTCAAGCGCAGCGCCTTCACCGCCCAGGATATCGCCCGCCTGAATCGCATCGCAGCCGATATCGGATTCGGCGTTGCCTACGAGCCAGCGGGCGGAGAGAACGAGGAGTTCAAAGCATTTGCCTCTGCCGCCGATCCTTACGAGTACGCGCGAAATTATCCGATCGACATTTCCCCGACCACGGACGATTCGCCATTCTTCTTCAATCGCGTGCGGATCAGAGACATACTCTTCGGAAATCCCGACAAAAGATTCGAATCGATCGCGGATAAGGCGACTTCCGCGCTGCTGCGGCTGCTGGCCCTCGTGACGGTTCTCGCGGCCACGTTTGTCATCGGACCTCTTTTCTTCCGAAGGAGGCTTCCCGTCTCCGCGCGGAGAGGCGCGCCTTTCTTGTTCTACTTTTCCTGTCTGGGGCTCGCGTTTATACTGGTTGAGCTTCCCATGATCCAGCGGTTTATGCTGTTTCTCGGCCACCCGCTCTACGCGCTATCCGTGATCCTGTTTACGATTTTGATCTTCAGTGGTCTAGGTAGTCTTTCCACCCAGCGTGTCCCGGCAGGCCGGGAAGGCCAGGCTCTCCGCAGGACGTTCCCGCTACTTGTAGTCGTCCTGCTCGCATCCATCGTGTTTCTTCCTCCGCTCTTCCGCACCTTCGTCGGAGAGCCAACGCCCATCAAGGTGGTTGCGTCGATGATCCTTCTTGCCCCCCTCGGCTTTCTCATGGGCCAGCCCTTTCCCCTGGGCCTTCGCATCCTCCACCGGAGGGCAACGGAACTGACCCCCTGGGCCTGGGGCGTGAACGGCGCGGCGTCCGTGCTGGCCTCGGTGGGCTCCATCGTCCTCGCCATCGGATTCGGGTATAGCATCGCTCTCGCCACCGGACTTGCCTTTTATGCCCTCGCCTGGACGACCTCGATCGTCTCGGGCAATTTTGTGGATTCCGCCGAATAAGACGTGGATGGATCTTGATCCACAGGTCGTACGCCTGCTGCCGAAGGCGCCGCCGGCGTCCGGTCTATCCTGCCCCGCTTGATAAGAAGTCTCAATCAACCTGCCCGCCCAGAACAGCCCGGGCGGCGCCAAGCATCACGGCGCGCCGGCCGCCCTAGAACTGGAAGTAGATGAACTCGCCCCCCACGCCGCCGAAGAGGTAGACGAGCCCCGCCACGGCGCCGATAGCCGCTCCCTCGATCACGGCGCCCCAGGGCCCGGAGAGCCGCTCGCGGACGACCGCGAGGTGCACGCGCGCGGGTCGCTCCAGCACGTGCAGCGCGGCGCAGAGCGCAACGATCCCAATCTGCAGCACCGGCCACGTCTGCGTGTAAGTCCCCGTGAAGAGCCTATGCAGCACCGCGCTTGCGTCAGCGAACGTGTTCGCTCGGAAGAAGATCCAGAGCAGGCACACGGCGTGGAAGAGCAGGACGATGCGCAGTGCATCGGACCAGCGCAGCGGTCGCTCCGCGCGGCGCCGCCCCGCGGCCAAGAGCCGGTGCGCCACCAGTAGCAGGCCGTGGAAGCCACCCCAGATCACGAAGTTCCACGCCGCGCCGTGCCAGAGGCCTCCCAGCAACATGGTGAGCATCAGGTTCACTAGCGTGCGCGCGCGTCCCTTGCGGTTGCCTCCCAGCGGCACGTAGAGGTAGTCGCGCAGCCAGCGCGAGAGGGTCATGTGCCAGCGGCGCCAGAACTCCGCAGGATCGCGCGCGAGATAGGGCTCCTCGAAGTTGAGCGGCAACTCGAAGCCGAGCAGGAGGGCGGCGCCGCGGGCGATGTCCGTGTAGCCCGAGAAGTCGAAGTAGATCTGGAACGCGAAGGAGTAGACGGCGACGAGATGCTCCGGGGCCGACGCGAAGCCCGGAGCGCCGAACACCACGTTGACGAACGGGGCCAGCAGCAGATCCGCCAGGAGCACTTTTTTGACCAGGCCCGAAGCGATCAGCCACGCGCCCCTTCGCACTTGCTCGGGTGAGGCACCGGTGACTTTGCGTAGCTGCGGCAGGAACTCGCTCCCGCGCAGGATCGGCCCCGCGATGAGATGCGGGAAGAAGCACATGAAGACGGCGTAGTCGCGCAGGCTCTTCACGGGCTCGATGTCGCCGCGATAGGTGTCGACCGCGAGCGCGATGATCATGAAGGTATAGAAGGAGATGCCGAGCGGGAGCAGGATCTTCGGCGTGGGCAGCGCGACGGGCTCGAAGATCCCCCAGGCCGCCGCGATTGAAGACACTATGAAGGCCGCGTACTTAAACCAGCCGAGCAGGCCCAGGTTGAAGACGAGCACCGCGGCGAGATAACGCCGGGGACGCGAGCTCCGCACCATTGCGCGGAGAAGCGCGTAGTTCACCCCGATGTCGACCAGCAGCAGCAGCAGGTACTGCGGAATCCACAGGAAGTAGAAGAGGAGACTCGCCCCCAGCACCAGCGAGACACGGTGGCGCGCCGGGATCGCGCGATAGGTGACCAGCACGGCGAGAAAGAAGATGAGGAAGGGATAGCTGTTGAAGAGCATCGGGCCTCAGGGCTTCGCCGCCGAGGTTGCCTCGGGGTCGCGGGGATGGATCTTTTCGGCGAGGCGCTCCGCGATCATCCGTGGGCCGTCGATAGCGCCGTCGTAAGTAAGGT
>JAUYMQ010000098.1 GCA_030698575.1 Deltaproteobacteria bacterium | reverse complement strand
GCCGGCGAGTGTCGCCGTGGCCGTGCCCGAGAGCGCCGGAACGACGGCGCCGGCGTCGAGCGTGCCGAGCGGCGCGGGCACCACCTTCCCCGTCTTCTCGTCGAGCCAGTAGAGCTGATCCTCGCGGCCGCCTTCCTTCATGTCGCTCTCGCGCAGGTACTTCCCCGTGTCCTTCCGGACCAGCAATGAAAGATCCGTTTGCTCCCGGACGAAGCCCTTGTCGAGCAGATCCTCGGCGAGAATAACCTGGCATGCCCCGAGCGCGAGCGCGGCATCGGTGCCCGGCTGGACGGGCATATACAGGTCGGCGTGAACGGCCGAGGGGGAGAAGTCCGGCGCGATCGTGATCACCTCGGCCCCCTTGTAACGGGCTTCCGAGATGAAGTGGTAGGAGGGGATCCGGGTGTAGACGGGGTTCATGTGCCAGATGAGCAGGAGATCGGCGTGGAACCTGTCGTCCACGCTGGAAACATGGTGGAACTTGCCGAAGGTGATGTAGTTGCCGGCGTTGAAGTCGCCGATCAGGCCGTCGACGTCGAGCTGCGTGGCGCCCAGGTTCACGAAGAACCGGGAAACTCCCGACGCCTGGAGGATTCCCAGGTTGCCGGGACCCATCTCGAGGACGACCGACTCGGGCCCGGTGGTCTCCACAGCATCAACCATGGCCTCCGCGATCTCGCCGAGCGCCTCGTCCCACGTCACGCGCTTCCACTTTCCCGAGCCGCGCGGGCCGACGCGCTTCAGGGGATAACGGATGCGCTCGGCGCCGTACATTACATTGCTGAAGGAAGCGCCCTTCTGGCACCCCCGGGGATTCATGTCGGGCACGCCCGCTTCGATGACCGGGTATTCCGCGGCCTGCTCCTCACGAATGACAACGCCGTCCTTCACGTACACGTTCCAGGCGCAGTTGCCCGGGTAGCAGTCCACGCAGTGGGTGCCGCGTGTCACGCGATCCCAGCGCCAGCGTTCGCGATAGAGATCCTCCATTGACTTGTAGGCGGGAGCGACGGGCGCGGCCATCGCCGCCCCGCCGGCGACGGTGCGAAGATCAAGAACGCTGAGGGCGAGGACGAGAGATCCGCCGGCCTTTAGAAAGTCCCGGCGAGTGATGTCCGCGAATGACATGACGCAACCTCCGGGCGGGGAAGAACGGCGCCTGCGGGACGCGGGCTTTGCCGGCGGGGAAGGTAGCGGCACCTTCCGGTGGGCAATGCCCGGTCAATGGCGGTGCAACCTGACAGGCGGCCTCTGCCTTTCATGTGTGTTATTCGGCCGCATCCGGATGAAACATGAAATGAAGCTCATGTTTCTGCTGAAACGTTAAATCTTTCCGCCGGGCGATGTCAAGCTGAATGTGACCTAGGCTTCAGCTTGGTGGGAGCGCGGCCGGACCCGGGAGAGGGGGGTGCATATTTTGCGCTCTGAAGACGCGAGTGAGCAGGTTTCATCGGACGCGGAGGGGGCGCGGGTGGCGGGGTGGCCCGGACCTCGGCGGCGCTCCTGGCGCGGGCCGTCCGTCAGGGAAATCATGCTTGACAGGCCGGAACGCCGGGGCGTAGATTTCTAATGAATGTGAGCTTTGCTTCATAAAATCTCCTTGTTGCCCAGGCGCGGGCGTGAGGATGGGCCATGGCCTTCGGAATGACGCGTCGGCAGTTCCTTCAGGGCGCCGGCGCCGGCACCCTCGCGCTCTGCCTGAGCCAGCTCCGCATCCCCTTCTCCGCTGGTGCGACCTCACTCGGAGAGGGGGCCGCGCTTCCACCCCACCCTCGCTACGAGGGGTTCCAGGATATCTACCGCAAGGCCTGGACCTGGGACAGCGTCGCAAAGGGAACCCACCACGTTAATTGCTGGTACCAGCGCGCCTGCAGCTGGAACATCTTCGTGAAGGAAGGGCTTGTCCTGCGCGAGGAACAGGCGGCCGACTATCCGCAAACCAACGCCGACGTCCCCGACTTCAACCCCCGCGGCTGCCAGAAGGGCGCCTGCTTCAGTCACCGGATGTACGACCCCACGCGCGTTCTCTATCCGCTCAAGCGCATGGGGCCCAGGGGCGGCGGCAAGTGGACGCGCGTCACGTGGGACGAGGCGCTGACGGACATCGCCGATCGGATGATCGCGGTGATGACCGCCGAGGGGTCGGGCGGAATTTACTGGGATCTCGGCGAGGGGCTTACCAACGGCTGTGCCGCGCTCGGCGTGCTGCGCGCGGGAAACGTTCTCGATACGCCGATCCTCGATATGAACGCCGAGATCGGCGATCACCATCCGGGCGCCGCGGCCACCTGCGGCAAGATCGTCTTCGCCAGCTCGGGCGACGACTGCTTCTATTCCGATCTGATCCTCATCTGGGGCGGCAACCCCGTCTCGACGCAGATTCCCAACGCGCACTTCTTCAACGAGGCGCGATACAACGGCGCTCGCGTTGTGACCATCACGCCCGACTACAATCCCTCCGCCGTGCACGCGGACCTGTGGGTGCCGGTCAACGTGGGCACGGACGCCGCCCTCGGACTTTCGATTGCTCACGTCATCCTCGAGGAGAACCTCCAGAACGACGCCTTCATCAAGGAGCAAACCGATCTGTCGCTTCTCGTGCGCCGCGACAACGGCCTGTTTCTCCGCGAGAGCGACATGAAGCGGGGGGGGAAGGACGACGTTTTCTACTTCCATGATCTCGTGGAAAAAAAGATCGCGGAGGCGCCGAAGCGGAGCCTCAAGCTCGAGGGGCGCGATCCGGCGCTGGCGGGAGAGTACGAGGCGGAAACGGTTTCAGGGAAGGTTCTCGTAACGCCTGTTCTCACACTGCTGCGGGAGAAGGTCGCCGGCTACGCGCCCGAGGCCGCGGCGAAGATCACCGGCACGCCGGCCGCCGTCATCCGGCGCCTCGCCCACGACATCGCGAAGGCGCGGGCCGCCACGATCATCACGCAGTCCAATTTTTCGAAGTTCTACCACGGGCTGGAGATGGAGCGGGTGCAGATCCTCGTGCTCGCGCTCTGCGGCCAGTACGGGAAGAAGGGGAGCGGGTACAACGCCTTCCCGTGGATGAGCATCGACGCCCCGGAGATCGCCAGCCTCGCGCCCGCGTCGCTCCCTCTGGCTCTCGGCTCGCTCGCGGTCATGGCCGGGTTCGCGCCGGGAGTCGCCAAGATGAAGCTTCAGGGCTACTCCGACGAGATGGTGACCTACGAAAATACCCGGAAAATTTTCGAAGAAGGTCCCTTCGTGAATTCCGTCCTCTTCTATTACTTCTTCGGAGGACTTCGCGGCGTGAGCGGCCGGAGCCGGGAATGGGATCCTTACCTCAAGCGCGACGTGAGCGAATACGTGGACGAGGCGGTGGCGAAGGGGTGGCAGTTCGCGCCCAAGCAAGAACCGAAGATCTTTTTCGAAGCTGGCGGAAACATCCTGAGGCGGGTTCGTTCCTATCCCGAAATCATCAAGACGATGCTTCCGAAGCTTGATCTCTTCGTGACGGTCGACTGGCGCATGAGCGCGACGGCGATGTACAGCGACTATGTTCTGCCCAGCGCAGCTTGGTATGAAAAGGACGATGTCACCTGGGCCACGCCGATCATGCCCTATGCCCATGTGACCACGAAGGCGATCGATCCGCTCGGCGAATCTAAAAACGAATGGGTGTTCTATTGCTTGCTCACCAAGAAGATCCAGCAAAGGGCAGTGGAGAAGGGAATTAAGACCTTCCGCGATCGGGGCGGGAAGGAAAGAAGGCTGGATAAAGTGTACGAGCAGTTCACCTACGGCGGGCGCTACACGGAAGGCGACGTCGAGAAGACGCTCGACGAGCTGGTCAAGCTGTCGAAGAACCTGGAGGGGACCTCCTGGAAGGAGCTGAAGGAGAAGGGATACGCACGCTTCACCGCAGTCGGGCAGTCGGCCGTCAACATCGGGACCGCCACGGACGTGAAGCCGGACGAGACCATCACGGCGAACACCTGGCACACCGAGAAGAAGATTCCCTGGCCGACTCTCACGCGACGGATGCAGTTCTACATCGACCAGGATCTCTACATGGAACTGGGCGAGCAGCTCCCCACCCACAAGGACAATCCCGCGATCGGCGGCGACCATCCGCTCCAGATGACCGGCGGACACACGCGCTGGTCGATTCACTCGAGCTGGCGCGACGACCCGTTGATGCTGAGGTTGCAGCGGGGCGGGCCCGTTGTGTGCATGAGCGTCGAGGATGCCAGGACCCGGGGAATCTCCGATGGCGACCGGGTGCGGGTGCGGAACGATCTCGGCGACTTCGAAGTCGAGGCGAAAATATTCCCGGCCGTGAGGCCTGGTCAGGTGGTCGTCTACCACGCCTGGGAGCCGCAGCAGTTCAGCAATCGGCGCTCGGATCAGGCGATCATCCCGAGCCCGATCAACCCGATCCAGCTCGCGGGCGGCTACTTCCACCTCCAGCCGATGATCATCGCGATGCAGCCGGGACAGAACGACCGCGGCACACGCGTGGAAGTCGAGAAGATCTGAGGCCATGTCGCTCGAAGCGAGCCTTTGCGCCTTCCTGGCGCAGCAGATTCCCGGCGCGAAGCCTGAGGTGCGGAACCTCGTGCAAATGTCGGGGGGCGCCTCGCGCGAGACCTGGTCCTTCGAGGCCGCCTGGACCGAGAACGGCGAGCAGCGAAACCGGGCGTGCGTGCTGCGGCGGGATCCGCGCAGCAGCCTCCTCGAGGCCGGCCTGACCACGGATCGCTCCTTTGAATTCCGCACCCTTCGCGCCCTCGAGGGGCTTCCCATCCCGATCCCCCGCATGTACTGGCTGGACGCCGAGGGCAAGTGGCTCGAGCGCCCGTCGCTGATCATGGAGTTGATGGCCGGCGAAGCCTCGCCGCCCGCCTTTGCGCCGGGCATCGACGCCGCGTTCCGCGAGCGTCTGTCGGCTCACTTCGTGGACATTCTCGCCGAAATTCACAACCTCGACTGGAAGGAGCGCGGCCTGGACTTTCTCGAAGCGCCCGGCCCGGGAAGGGGCGCCGCGATGGCCCAGATCGGGAGGTGGCGGGAGGTCTACAACCGCCGGCGGCCGGAAGCCGAGCCGATCATCGATGCCGCTTTCGGCTGGCTCGAGAAGAACGCGCCCGAAAGCGATCGGGTGACGCTGGTGCACGGAGACTTTCGCACGGGCAACTACCTTCATGACGAAGCGGGAAACATCACCGCGATGCTCGACTGGGAGCTGACCCATCTCGGCGATCCGATGGAGGACGTCGGATGGGCCAGCATGAAGTTCTGGCGCGGCGGGGGGCTGGTGGGGGGATTGATGGAGGAAGAGGCGTTCTACCGCCTCTACGAAGCCCGCGCTGCCGTTCCCGTCGACCGGGCGCGCGTGTTCTTCTACCAGGTCCTCGGGAACGTGAAGATGGCCGTGATTGCGCAGGGCGCGGTGCGCGCCTTTCTCGACGGCGACGGCGCGGAGCCCGTGCTGGCGCTAATCGGGTTCATGATTCCCCGCCTGTGCGAGGACATCGCCGCGCAGATCGGCATCCAGGGAGATAAATGATGCGACCGGACGTGAGCGACATCCTGAGCGGCATCCAGCGCACGCTGATGGAGGAGATCCTTCCCGATCTGGCGAGTGACCGCGGCCGCGAGCGCCTCACGTCAGTGCTCTTCCTGCTTCAGCACTGCATGGCGCGCTGGGATCGGGTGGGAGGATTCCTGAAGGAGGAGCATGACGATCTTTCGGGCGTGCTCGAGCGTATCGCGGCGGCGCGCGCCGCCGGTGAGGCGACGGGGCCCCTAGCGGATATCCTGCGGGAGATCGAGTCGGCCGTGGCGACCGCGCCGGGCAATGAGGCGCCCGACGCGATAGAGGAACTTCGGGCTTCCGTCCGCGAGCGGCGGGCGATGCTCGCGTCGCTTCTGGGACGGATCGTCGGCGCCGATCTCCCTGACGGGAGCGCACTCGCGCACTGCCGCCGGGAGGCCCATGGCTACGTCGGCCGGCAGATCAATCGGGATCGCGAATGGGTGCAAGTAGGCGAGATCGTATGGTGACCGGAGTTCCCCTAGGGGTGCTGGCTGCCCAGCTCCACGATCCCGTAGCCCGTGCGCTCTCCCATGTGAAACTCGGCGAAGCCGTCGTTGCAGTTGGTCTTTCCCAGATCGACCTCGCACACGTCGAGGACTTTCGCCGTTATCTCGTGGCGGCGCAGATGCTCATCGACGAAGGAGATCTCGGCGCGGGTCTGACGCCGCCCCGTTGCGTCGGTGGCGACGGTCGTCTTCACGTCCGTTGTCCCCATGATCTCCTTGCCGTCCCAGCAATAGCCGGCGGTGAACTCACCACC
>JAUYMQ010000085.1 GCA_030698575.1 Deltaproteobacteria bacterium | reverse complement strand
TATTTCGTCGGAGGGTAAAGCGCCCGGCATTGGCGCTCCTCAAGAGTCAATAAAGCAAACTCGGCTTCCTCATAAAAAGGCCGCAACCCTAGGGATTCCGTGGAGTACGAGCTTTCGGGAAGGACAGAAATTCTTGAGGTGGACGGCCACCTGACCCTGGGCGTCAGCTTTTGCGTTCCATCCTTGCTTCCGATTGTGATCGCAACAATCGGATAGATCGCATTCATGCTCTCAGGCATGTTGTTCCCTTTCAGGACAGGCACCTCGCTCCTAAAGGAGACATGAAGGGAGAGATGACAATGAGTACCTACGTATTGATTCACGGTTCCTGGCACGCCGCTTGGTGCTGGTACAAGATCACGCCCCGGCTCGAAGCAGCGGGGCACAGGGTGATCGTGCCCGACCTGCCGGGCCACGGGCGTGATTGGACCCTGCCGGGTCAGGTGACGATGCAGGCTTACATGGACCTCACAACATGCATCCTTGATGCCGAGCCGGAGCCGGTCGTCTTTGTTGCGCATAGCCGCGGGGGCATCGTGGCTTCCCGGACGGCAGAGCTCCGCCCTGAAAAGATCCGGACGCTGGTTTATCTCGCGGCCTACCTGTGCCCAAGCAACGACACCATCATCCCGCTCTTCTTGAGTGACAGGGACTCGCTGATCCCGGCCAACCTCGACGTAAATGTCGAGGAGGGCTGGGACATGCTCCGGCGCGAAGTGTTCCGGAAGGCACTGTATGCGGACTGCTCCGACGAAGACGTGGAACTCGCGAACAGGCTGCTCATGCCGGAGCCCAGCGCGCCGACGAACACCGCCATGGAAACGACCGCCGAGAATTTCGGGCGTGTCCCGCGCGTCTATATCGAACTCACTCAGGACAAGGCGGTCTCCTGGCCGCTCCAAAAGTGCATGTATGCCGCCATGCCGTGCAAGCAAGTGCTAACGATCGAGGCCAGCCACTCCGCCTATTTCTCGAAGCCCGTTGAACTCACGCAGAAGATCCTGATCGCCGGGGGCGATGCTTAGCGGCCGGCGATCGCCGCAAAAAGGAGTGAAAAAAAGAACGTTTCGCTGCCAGATCGTTTTCCACCACCATGACCTGCGGGTAGCGAATTCCAATTTGTGGCTGAGAATCAGCGATTCGGCGAGGTTACCCCGGAGGCCGTTCTACCATAGGCTTCCCCGCTACGAAGGACTCGGCGGGGACTATTCGAGCTCCCCATGGCCGCCTAATTGGCAATACGCCAAGCACAGCTCAGTTTTTGAATTTGCACATGCAAATTCGCGAACCGACCCCGGAGCGTTGCATCCCCCCTAGAGCCACGATGGCACGATGGCGCGCCCCGCTTCCAGCTCCACCATCCACCACGCGTGAAACCCTCTGGCGAACAGCCACTCGATCCGGTCTCCCCGCCAGACGATCTTCTCCGACTCGTAGGGCATCGCGGCGCTGCCGAACTTTTCCAGGGCCATCGCCTTCACGTACTCCAGATCATCTTGAACTACCTCGAGCGATCGCATGCGCCGGAACCACGCGGCCAGCTTCGGATGCGCAGCAGCGTCGAAGAGAATGCCGAGCGGTTTCAGCGCTGTGACATGGGGGAATATCGCGAAGTCGGCCACAGAAAGCTCGCCACAGAAAAAGCCCTCCCCCCCCAGCGCCGACTCCATGGTCCCCATGAACCCGAGCAGGTCGCTTCGACCCGCCTCGTAAAGCCCCTCGGGAGGACGATCCTCGCGGTGATGCGTGGGCCAGCCCCAGATCGAGATGTCATGGATGACGGCGTCGAGCAGCGAATCGGCCATTCTTTCCCAGGACCGGGCCGCGGCGCGCTGCTTCGGATCGCCAGGAAGAACGGGGGGAGAAGGGGTGCGGTCTTCCAGGTAAGCGACGATGTGAGAAGAGTTCACGACGATGAATCCGTCATCGTCGAGCGCCGGCACCTCGGCCCGCGGATTGGCGCGCACCAAGTCATCGTGCCGATCGAGGGCCAGCGCGTCGATTCGCTCGAAGGGGAGGCCCTTGTAAGCCAGGACCAGTCTTACCTTGCGGGCGAAGGGGCTGAAGGGATTGTCGTAGAGTTTGAGCATACGATTCTCCTACAGGTAGTTCCTCACGGCAGAAACCGGCGAAAGGCACGCTTCACCCTGGTGTTCCTTCAGGATGGGGGAGCCTCCACGGGGCCCACGGGAGAATGCCCCGGTTTGTATCAAAGCTAACAGGCAGGCCTGTGCATGGCGAATTATTTGGCCTGCGCTTCCTGAATCGACTTGTAACACATCCTCAACCGGGCGCTGGCCTTCGCTGGTCCATTCGAACCGGATGCAGCCTTTCGGCTTGGGCGAAACTTGAAACCGTGTGCGGGCCGGGGCGATATTTTTCGTGCGCCCGGGCTGCCGCGGGGTTAGGCTCAGGGCGAGCTTTCAGGTCGATGGAAAGCGCCGGCGGGAAGCCGTTTCCCGACCGGAAAGGCGCCGGATCCGAAAGGAGGGGCCCATGGAGAAGGCACACGACTTCGATTTCATCGTCATCGGCTCGGGCTTTGGGGGGAGCGTGGCTGCCCACCGGCTGACCGAAAAAGGCTACCGGGTTGGCGTGCTGGAGATGGGCAAGCGCTACCGGACGGAGGATTTCCCCGAAACGAACTGGGAGAGCAAGAAATACTTCTGGGGTCCCTCGCTCGGGAACCACGGGTTTTTCCGCATGACGCTCTTCCGGCACATATGGGTGCTGAGCGGCGTGGGAGTGGGCGGCGGCTCGCTGGTCTACGCCAACACACTGCTCGTCCCGCCCGACAAGGTCTGGACCGATTCCAAGTGGCGCCATCTGAACGACTGGAAGGGGGTCATGCCCGCCTTCTACGAGACGGCCCGGAAAATGCTCGGCGTCACCACGAACCCCTATCTCGGCACCGCCGACAAGCTTCTTCAGGCTGCCGCCAAGGAGCAGGGACGCGACGAGACCTTCTATCCGACGGAGGTGGGCGTCTTCTTCGGGAAGAGCGGAGAGACGGTGCCCGATCCCTATTTCGGCGGCGAGGGGCCTGATCGCGCGGGCTGTAACTTCTGCGGCGGTTGCATGGTGGGATGCCGCTACAACGCGAAGAACACCTTGGATAAGAACTATCTGTACTTCGCCGAGAAGAACGGCGCTCAGGTCGTTCCGGAAACCCTCGTCGTCGACGTGAAGCCGCTGGACGGCACGGCCGACGGCAGCCGGGGGTACGAGGTGCACACTGTCAGCTCGACGCGCCGGTCGAAGGAGCGAAAGGTTTTCCGCGCGCAAGGTGTAATCTTCGCCGGAGGCGTTCTGGGGACGGTCAAGCTCCTCCTGGATGCGCGCGAAAAGGGATCGCTGCCGAACCTGAGCGACCAGGTCGGAAACTTCGTCCGGACCAACTCGGAATCGATTATCGGTGTCAGGACGCGCGACGAGAAGCTCGACATGTCCGACGGCATCGCGATTGGATCGGGTTTCTACCTCGACGAGCACACCCACATCGAGGCGGTACGCTATCCCAAGGGCTCCGACGCGATGGCGCTCAGCGCGACGATCATGACGCACGGCAAGCCCGGCATAGGCCGGATTCTCGCCTGGCTGGGGCTGATTCTGCGGCACCCCCTAAGGTCCCTTGGCGCCCTGAACCCGCGGGGATGGGCACGCTCGAGCCTCATCCTGCTGGTGATGCAGACGCTCGACACCCACATCCGGCTGCGGCTCACCCGCTCGATCTTCCCCCCGTTCCGGAAGAAGCTCCAGACCGAGATCGGCGGGAAGGGAATCGCGACTTACATCCCCCAGGCCAACCGCTTCGCCGAGAAGATGGCCGACCAGATAAACGGCATGCCGACGACAGCCGTCACCGAGATCCTCTTCAACGTGCCGACGACCGCCCACATTCTCGGCGGCGCGGCCATGGGCGCCAGCGCGCGGGAAGGGGTGATCGACGCGCGGAACCGCGTCTTCAACTACAAGAACATGTACGTCTGCGACGGAAGTATGATCGGCGCAAACCTCGGCGTTAACCCGAGTCTCTCGATCACGGCCCTGACCGAGCACGCCATGAGTTACGTCAAGCCGGCCCGCGAGGGCGATTGGTCCGAGACAGGGGGTCGATCCAGCAATGATTGACCTGTAACGCAGCCCAAGCCCGCTGCTACTCTTCCCGGTACTCCTGGAGCTCGCGCCTCAGCTCTGGACGAGCCCAGACCAGAAACGAACCCATCCCCACGGAGGCCAGGGTGCCGGCCGCGAACGACTGCCAGACCGGGAAGACGCTTCGGAAGGGCTCTGTGAGAAGCAGCAGGGCGCCGTAGACGTGAAAGATGATGAAGAGGAAAACGAGGATGGAGATGTACCAGAACTCGGGCCCCCGCTCCGCAAGTGCGGCGAGCCAGGCGGCGAGCACGCCGAGCGCGAGGAAGATGATCAGATGGAGGCCGTTGTAGGCAATCACCGGTCCGGCCCAGACGACGACATCGGCCGGGTCGTTCAAGCCATAGAAAAATGCTTGTCCGAGAAGCGCCGCAGTGAAGAAGGGCGACCTCCCCGCGAAAAGGTTCAAGATGAGAAAAAAGAGCACGACAGCCGCGTAGCCGATCGCGCCGCTGATCAGGCCCTCTGTAATCAACTGCTCGGTTCTCGTTTTCATTGCCCCTGCCTCCTCTTCGAAGGTAGCTCCCGCGATCTCGAAGCAGCGTAGGGGCCGCCGGCGTCGGTTGCAACGATCCCAAGATGCCGATGCAAGTCTCGTGCCCTGCTTCATGCGCAGGAGCGCCGGCCGTCCGCGGACCGGAAAAGCCGCGTTCCAGCGCCTGGCGCTCGACTAGGCGAACCCCTCGCCGGCCGCAGCAAGCCCCACGCCCGCACACATCGGGTGGCAAGTATCGCAAGAATTGCATCCGTTCCCTCGCGCATTGTTTCCTGACGCAAACTTTTCACCTCCGAAACCGGCGTGGCCACGGGCTCCGACCCACGTGGAGCACTGAACGGGGACCGGCCATCGCCCGGAAGCAGCTCCGGATCATCGATCAGGTTGGGCTGGAGTTCGTGAATTCGCCCGAGGACGCCGTCGGAATGGGTGTCCATGAACGATTGCAGCGCGCCAGGACCTACTATTCGGATCTGCTCGCCCGGATGGAAGGTCAGGCCGCTTCCTCCTCGACGTCATCGACGGGCCGGTGATGAGCGGGCAAGCCTGACGGGATTTGTGGTAGGGACAGCCAATGCAAATCGAGCCACAAGACCCGAAGAGCCTTTCCCGCCTGACGCTGGAATCCTACAACGAGGTCGCGGAGGACTTCTGGGAGGGGACGCGCAATCACGACGTCAGCCAGAACATCGATTCACTATTACGATACATCGAGGGTGGATCACCGTTTGCAATACTCGATTTTGGCTGTGGGCCCGGTCGTGACCTCAAGGTATTTGCCGAACTCGGTCACCTCGCAGTAGGTCTGGAAGGTGCCTCAAATATGGCGCTCATGGCGCGAGACAATAGTGGCTGTGAAGTGTGGCAACAGGATTTTATCGAGCTCGATCTGCCGGAGGAGCATTTCGACGGCGTGTTCGCCAACGCCGCGCTGTTTCACGTGCCCAGCCAGGAGCTGCCGCGGGTGTTGCTCGAGTTGCGCGCGACCCTGAAACCGGGCGGGGTGCTATTCAGCTCGAACCCGCACGGGCGCGACCAGGAAGGGTGGAACGGCGGGCGCTATGGCGTCTATCATGCGCCTGACACGTGGCGCCGCTACGTGTCGGCCGCGGGTTTCGAGGAGGTGGCCCACTACTACCGTCCCACCGGCCTGCCGCGCGAGCGACAACCCTGGCTGGCAACCGTCTGGCGCAGGCCCGCGCCTTGAAAGCAGTTGTTACAGTCGGGATTGGGAGATAGATAGTTCCTGCTAGTGCCCCGCGTCCTGGCCCCAGATCTCCTCCAGCCGCTGGTCGCGTCCGCAGCCGTAGCGGTAGAGCTTGTAGCGGGCGGGATTCTTCTTGTAGTAGTCCTGGTGTTAGTCCTCGGCAGGATAGAACGTCGAGGCTTTCACGATCTCCGTTACGATCGGCTGATCAAACCGCCCCGACGCTTCCAGCCCCTTCTTCGATACCTCCGCCAGTCGCTGCTGCGTCTCGTCATGGTAGAAGACAGCGCTGCGGTACTGCGTCCCCGCGTCGCAAAACTGCCGGTCCACGGCCACGGGATCGATGTTGTGCCAGAAGACATCGAGGAGCTTCTCGTAGGTGATCCGGGCGGGATCGTAGACAACCTGCACGGCCTCCGCGTGGCCCGTGCCCCCCGCGGAGACTTCCTTATAGCTCGGATCCTGCTTCTCTCCGCC
>JAUYMQ010000084.1 GCA_030698575.1 Deltaproteobacteria bacterium | reverse complement strand
CGTGGTGCTGAATCCCACGGCGGAAGAGCATCTCCGGAAATTCGGCTTCGTGGTCCGCGACTCGCCCATGACCTTCTTCGTCCGCCCGAACCGCCCCGATCTCGATCCCGCCTTCTTCACCGACGGCGCAAACTGGTTCGTCACCAAGGGTGACGCCGATCAGGACCGCCCCTAGACCTGCGCGATGACGGACGCGCTTCGAGAGGGATCACGGCCCGAGCCGGGTCATAAAACCAGAGTCATCCAGTCGGGTAAAGTTCCACGGCAAGTCCGCGCCGCTCGGCATGCACGGCTCCCTCTCCCAACATCGCGATTTTCGGGTGGCACGCATGGCGGAGATCGTCAATGATGTTCATACGCGGTTTGTTCGGCAGAACGGATTCAAAATGGGCGAGTACTACCGGGACGCGGACCAGCTTTACCGCATTTACGATGCTTTCCTGAGCCGTATTTTGCAGGACGACAAGATTGGCCCCAAGATGTCCCGGGCCAATCTCATCATCAAGTTCATCTACACGGACCCCGATTCCGAGATCACCATCGATCTCAAGAATCCCCCTTCCAAGCCCGGCTATCACGGCGCCTTCTACCTCGGTGAGTGCGATCTGAAGCCCGACGTCTGGTCCAGGCAGTCGGCCGATCACTCCCACCGATTCTGGCATGGTCACGAAAATCCGATCACGTCCGTGGCGACGGGCAAGGTCAAGCAGGGCGGAAACATCGTCGCGATGCTGAAGCTCCTGCCGGTGGTGAGATCCGCCTTCAAGACGTTTCCGGTGGTCCTGGGCGATATGAACCTGGAGCACTTGATCCTCACCAGGAAGTGAGGCGTCACCGGAATGGACAATCGACGAGGGGCTTGAAGCATGCAGGTGGTCGTAATCACGGGACTGGCGCAGGGGATCGGACGCGAAGTGGCTAAGCTGCTGGCCGCATCCGGAAACGTCGTAGCGGGTTTCGACATCGATGCGGGCGCCGTCGGATCGCTGAAATCCGAGCTCGACGAGATGCGCGCGGAATCGCTGCTGGAGGTGCTGGATATCCGCGACCGCCCGGGCATCCTCCGGTTCAGGGATCAGGTGCTTGGCAAGTTCGGCCATGTCGACGCGGTGCTCTCGAACGTCGGCATCGGCTTCTTCGGCCCCTTTGAGGAGATCGATCTGGAAGGCGCGCTGCGGTGCATGGAGATCAACGTGATCGGCACCGCCGCCATCTTCCAGGCGTTCGTTCCCGCGATGCGTGAAAGGCGCAGTGGGAAGCTGGTCGCCGTCTCGTCGCTGGTCGGAGAGATACCCTTCCCTTTCGAATCGATCTACTCCGCCAGCAAATTCGCCGTCGAGGGACTGGCCCTGTCGATGCGCTACGAGGTGGAGCCGTTCGGGATCAGGGTGTCGCTGGTTCAGCCCGCGCAGGTATCGACAGATTTCGCCGCCAAGATCCACGTGCTTCCGCCCGAGGGATCACCCTACCGGGAGCGTGTGAGGCGCTTTATCCAGCGTGACAAGGAGCTGATCAGGACCGCTCCCACCCCGCGCCAGGCCGCGGCGGTCATCGCCGGGATCATCGAGTCCGAACGCCCGGCTGTCTGCAACCAGATCGACTTCAAGAGCCGGTTCTTCCTCAAGCTGAATCGATTTCTGCCCAGGGCGCTCAGGGACCGGATTCTCCTGGGGCAGATGGACATCCGGGTGTAGTTCGCGCCGGGACCTGGCGCGCGAAACCGGAAGCGGGTTCCGGGAAGATCAAGAGACCATCAAACCTTCGGCAGGAGAAGCAGCCATGTCGGCCGTGCAACCGATCGTAAGATCCGCCTCGTTGGACCGCGTGGAGCGCCTGAGGAGCCGCATCATCGAGGCGCCCAGAGAGGCCTGCGTCGAGCGGGCGCGCTATTTCACGCAGTCCATGGCGGAGAACTGGGATAGGCATCCGCTCACGCGAATGAGCCTGGCCCTCGAGCACGTCATCGAGAAGATCAGCGTGATCATCCGGGACGACGAGCTCATCGTGGGGTGCCGCACTTCCAGGCTCAAAGGCGCGCCGTTCTTCCCCGAGAACAAGTGCCGGTGGATCGAAAAGGACATGGAAGGCTTCGGGCAGCGCGAACTCCAGAATGTGAAGATCACGGCCGAGCAGCAACGCGAGCTGCGGGAAGACATCCTTCCCTTCTGGCGAGGCAGAACCGTCGAGGACCATCTGGAGGAAGCTCTTCCGGAGGACGTCGCCCGAGACATCGACAAGTACGTCTTCACGATGGTCCTGGAGATCACCTACGGCATCGGCCATTTCACGATGGATCATTCCCGAATCCTGAAGACGGGGCTCGAAGGAATCGCGAGCGACGCGGAACAGCGGTACGCGGCGCTTTCGGCGAAGGATCGGGAGGGAGAGAAGGGCCGCTTCTACGATGCCGCCGCGCGCTCCTGCAGGGCGGCGATCCGCTTTGCCAACCGCCATGCCGATGTCGCCGAACGTATGGCCGGCGAGGAGCCCGATCCGGCGCGCGCGGAGGAACTGCGCGCGATCGCCGAAACGTGCCGGCGGGTCCCCGCGCATCCGGCGCGGACCTTCCATGAGGCGGTTCAGTGCGTCTACTTCATCCACCTGGTCGCCCAGATTGAATCGGGCGGCAACTCGGTCTCGCTGGGGCGCATCGATCAGCACCTTTTCCCCTACTACGAGGCGGACAGGCAAGCGGGCGCAATCACGCCGGACAGGGCCCGCGAGCTTCTCTCGATGCTCTTCCTGAAGACGAACGAGATCTGGAATATTCTCGAGGATGCGTTCATCCCCGGGGGAGAAGGGGTGGAAGGGAAGACCACGCAGAACGTCACCGTCGGCGGCATGGGACCCGATGGCGAGGACGTCACCAACGAGCTGAGTTATATCGGCCTCGACGCTTTCGCCGCCCTGAGCACCGTTCAGCCCAACTTCGGCGTGCGCGTGGGGCCCGGCACGCCGGACGATTTTTTCCTGAGGGCGGTACGGTACGCGAAGGCGGGCGTGCCGCTCCACCTTTTCAATGACGAGGTGATCGTCGAATCGCTTCAGCGCGCCGGCCACACACTCGAGGATGCGCGCGATTACGGGGTCGTGGGGTGTTTGGAGCCCAATGCCCAGGGGAAGAGTTTCGGCTCGACGTTCGCGGTCCAGTTCAGCGGAATGAAGTGCCTCGAGTTCGCCCTGAGCGATGGAATGGACAGCATTTTCGGCAGTCAATCGGGTCTCAGCACCGGCGACCCGGGTTCGTTCTCCTCCTTCGAAGACGTCTGGAACGCCTACGACGCGCAGGTGAGGCACTTCATGGGGCAGATGGCCCGGGGGATGGCCGTCCTCGACAAGGCTATCGCCGATCGGGTTCCTTCCCCCTTCGCATCCGCGATGATCGACGGGCCGTTCGAGAAGGGAATGGATCTGACGCGAGGTGGAGCGGTCTATAACTCCACCGGCGTGCAGCTCATCGGCTTCTCCAACGTCGTGGACAGCCTGTATGCGGTGAAAGAGGCGGTCTTCGAGGAGGGCGTCGTCACGATGAAGGAGCTGTCGGAGATGCTGCTGGATGACTGGGACGATGCCGGGGACCGGCGGGCCTACTTCCTGAACCGGATCCCGAAGTACGGCAACGACGACGACGGCGCGGATTCCATGGCGGCCAGAGTGCTCGATCATTTTTGCGATCGGGTGCTCGAGCACCGGAATTACCGGGGCGGCACCTTCTGGCCCGGGGTGTTCTCCGTCGGCTTCCACATCGCCATGGGGGCCTTCGCGGGCGCGAGCCCGGACGGGCGCTTCGCCGGCGACGTGCTGGGCAACGGCATCACCCCCTCGAACGGCAGCGCAACGACCGGCCCCACGGCGATCATGAACTCGGTCACGAAGCTGCCGCTCCTGAGGGCCCACAACGGGGTGAACCTCAACATGCGCTTCAACCCCGTCCGGCTGCGCCCGGAAACACTAGGGGCCCTGTTGAAAACCTACTTCAAGAAGGGCGGCGTGCAGGTGCAATTCAACATGATCGACTCCGCCGTTCTCCGCGAAGCGCAGGCGCACCCGGAGAAGCACCGCGATCTGGTGGTGCGCGTCAGCGGCTACTCGGCGCTGTTCACGGGCCTGAGCGAGATCGCGCAGAACGAGATCATCAGCCGCACCGAGTTCGAGTGCTGATCCTTTCCTGACGGCCGGGAGAACCGAATGGACTTCGCGCTGAACGAGGAAGAACGGGCCCTGGTGGAGACGATCCGCACCATGGGCCAGCGCGAGAAGTTCAGGGAGCTGGCGGCCCGGACCGAGAAGACCGGCGAGTTCCCCCTGCACCTGATGAAGAAGTTCGCCGACCTGGGGCTCCTGGGCATGACGCTGTCTCCCGAATACGGGGGCGGCGGGCAACCTGGCGTCACCGCCGTCCTGGCCATCGAGGAACTGGCGAAGTTCAGCCCCATGATCGCCGCGCCGGTCTTCGAATCGAACCTGGGTCCGGTCAGGGTGATCGACGCCTTCGGCACCGACGCGCAGAAGCGCGCCGTCCTGCCCGCGGTCTGCAGGGGTGAGGCCAGCGTCTCGGTCGGCATGACCGAGCCGGAGGCGGGATCGGATCTGGTGTCGCTCAGAACGAAGCTGACGGAGGACGGCGACGGGTTCCGCCTCAACGGGCGCAAGACGTTCATTTCGGGCGGCGGGGAGGCCAGCCACTACATGGTCTACTGCCGCTTCGGCGACGTGCCCGGTTACAAGGGCATCGGCGCCGTCCTCTTGCAGAAGGATGCGCCCGGATTCACGTTCGGAAGGCAGGAAGAATTCATGGGCCTCCGGGGCATGCCCTCCTGCGATCTGATCTTCAAGGACGTGGGGATTCCCGGGGAAAGCGTGGTCCTGGGAGCGGGGCGGTTCGCCGAGCTGATGACGACCTTCGATCTCGAGCGCTGCGGCAACGCCGCAATGTGCCTCGGAATCGCGGGCGGGGCGCTGGAGGAGGCCAGGGCCTACACCCTTGAGCGCCAGGCGTTCGGCCGGCCCATCTGCGAATTCCAGGATGTCCAGTTCCGGATCGTCGACATGGCCATGAAGCTGGACGCGGCGCGCCTCCTCGTCTACCGCGCCGCCACCGGCGCCGGGCAGGGCTTCCCCTCGATGTACGAATCTTCGATGGGGAAGTGCTTCGCAAACGAGATGGCCGCCGAGGTCACCGACGGGGCCATGCAGATCCTGGGCGGCTACGGCTACAGCAAGGAATTCCCCCTGGAGAGGATGCACCGCGACGCACTGGCCTGGAGAGTGGCCGGCGGCACGGTCCAGATGCTCCGCATCACGATGGCCAGCATCCTGTTCGGCAGGCGGTTCAATCAGAAAGCCCCGTCGTCCGAGCGGTGACCTCCCCTGCCGTTCGCGCGGGAGAGCCGCTGCCGGCTATAGCGGAGGATCACGGTGCAGCCCGGGCGTGAGAAGGACGGGGCCGGGGCCGGACCCTACGCGACGGTCCTCAACATTCAACGCATGTCCACCGAGGACGGCCCGGGCCTGCGTACGACCGTCTTCCTGAAGGGCTGCAGCCTTGCCTGCCGGTGGTGCCACAACCCCGAAGCGCTGGTGTCGAAGCCGCAACTCGTGTGGCACCCGTGGAAGTGCCTCAACACGCGCCTGTGCGATGCGGTCTGCCCCGAGGACGCCCTCCGCCGAATTGAAGACAAGATCGAGATCGACCACGCGCGCTGCACGGCCTGCGGAGAGTGCGCCGATCAATGCCCCTCGACCGCCCTGGAAATCCTCGGGAGGCGCTGGGGGCTTCGCGAACTCGTCGGCGAGGTCCTGAAGGACCGGAGCTACTTCGAGACCTCTGAAGGGGGCGTGACCGTTTCGGGCGGTGAGCCCGCGCTTCGCGCCCGGTTCGTCGCGCCTTTCCTGGAACGCTGCCGTTCGCTCCGCATCCACACGGCCATCGATACCTCCGGCATGTGCTCGGCCCGGTCCCTCGACTCGGTGGCCCGGCACGCCGACCTGATCCTCTACGATCTGAAGGACATCGATTCCGGGAGGCACGCCCGGCATACGGGGGTTTCCAATGAGAGGATCCTTTCCAATCTCATCTCGCTCTCCCGGGGAATACGGGAAGGCGGGCTTCCCGGCCGGCTATGGATTCGCACGCCGCTGATACCCGGCGCCACCTTCAGCGACGAGAACCTGGCCGGCCTCGGCGCCTTCATCGCCCGGCACCTGGGCGACGTGGTCACGCGCTGGGAGCTTTGCGCCTTCAACAATCTTGCGGCGGACAAGTACGCGAGGCTGGGGATGACCTGGGATTTCGAGGGAACCAGGCTGATGAGCGAGGAGGAACTCCGCCATTCGGAGGAAATCGCCCGACGGTCGGGCGTCGATCCGGAGATCATCCTGGCCACCGGCCGCACCCGGCTGGAACCGAAGGGGGACGGCGGGCGGGATATGGAGAGCTGATAACGCCGGCTATCCGCCGTAGAACGTCGCTGCGATGGCGTTCACGTACTGGAAGACCTTCTCGGGCGGAAGCGCGTAGACCGGCGGGACAATGCAAAGACTGTCGGCCACGGACGCGTAGCGGCCCACCTGCTCCTTCACCTTCTCGGGCTCGCCCACGGCGACGAAGGCGCGCACCATCTCGTCGGGCACGAGGTGGGCCACGCTCCGGTAGTCGCCGCGCTGCACGCCTTCCTGGAGTTTTCGCGCCACGTCGAGGAAGCCGTGCGCCTCGAAGAACGACTCGTACTGCTTCACGCCTCCGTAGAAAGCCATCGTGGCGCGTGAGTCCTCGATGGCCTCCGCCTCGTCCGGGTTGGGCGCAGCCCAGGGCCAGAGGTTCACCTCGATGTCCTCTCGCTTCCGGCCCGCCTTCGCCAGCGCCGCCTCCAGCTCGGGCTGCATGTGATTCACGGCCCAGTCGGCCGACCACATCGGATGCCCGATCACGCCGTCGCCGATCTCGGCGGCAAGGCGCACCATGGGCGCGCGCAGCGCGGCCACCCAGATGGGAATCTCGGTTCGCAGCGGCGGTTCCAGCGGCTGGTAGTGGGTGAAGTCGGCCTTGTAGTAGGTGCCCTCGAAGGGCTCGAGATGCCCTCCCGCGCCGCTTACGATGTGCCGCACGGCGGCCACGGTCTCGCGCAGGTGCGCGAGGGGCTTGTGCTCGGGCGCGCCGAACACGCCGCGCGACCAGGCGAGCACGCTGGCGCCAATGCCGAGCGTGAAGCGCCCCATCGAGATGCGATCCATGTCGATGGCCGCCATCGCGGTCTCGAAGGGGCTGCGGGCCGAGGCGATCGCGATGCCGCTCGCAAGCTGCAGTCTGTCGGTGACCCCGGCTGCCACCGCCAGGGGAAGGAAGGGCGGGCCATAGACCTGGGGCGCGAAGCTTCCGTGGATCCCCTGAGCCTCGGCCTGCTTCGCCAGCTCGATCAGGATGGGCGCCGGCAACGGCTGGAGAATGTTCCAGTAGCGAATTTCCTTCCTGCCCGGGCTGCCCATCGTCGCAATCTCCTTTTCCTGTTTTCGGGTTGAGGTGCGCGCTGCTAGCCGTCGAACTCGAGATCGAGGAAGGCGCCGGACACCGCCTTCTGGCCGCCCCGCTCGGCGTTGCTTCCTTCCCAGACCGCGAACGCGATGCGCGCCGTGGCGCCGGGCTCGAAGTGCGTGAATTCGCCGGGCGCAGGCCGGAGCGGGCGCTGGAACACACCGACCCAGGCGTCCTGCCGGTGCTCGGCCCGCGCGACCAGGCCGCTCGCGCCGCCCGGCCGCCGCTGGCTCGTGCTGTAGCCCCGCGCGATCACGTCGAAGGGCTCCTCCCGGTCGGCCTTCCAGAACCAGGCGTTCACGGGGTTGCGGTCGTCGCCCATCGTGAAGGGGTTCGCGTCCTCGCCCAGCGGGAACAGGACCGCCGCGGCGTCC
>JAUYMQ010000079.1 GCA_030698575.1 Deltaproteobacteria bacterium | reverse complement strand
CTGCGGCAAGCGCGGCGGCCGGCCGGTTCAACGCGCGCCGCAACTTCCGGATCATTCCAGGTTTCGCCGCCAGCATGACAGCGGCCAAAATTCGTGGACTCGCGCGGTCCGCGGGAGTGTTCCGTGTGGAGGAGGACTTCGAGGTTTCCATCAACCTCGAGGCGGCCAACCGCGACTTCGGGACCGGGGCGGCTCGCGTGGATCACGGCGTCGACGGGAGCGGCGTGGGGATCTGCATCATCGACACGGGGGCGGATCCTGCCCACGAGCAACTCGACGGCGGGAAGATCGCCGGGTTCCAGGACTACGTCAACGGATTGACCACCCCCTACGACGATCACGGCCACGGCACGCATGTGGCGTCCATCGCGACGGGCGACGGCACGGGCGGTCCCGACGCGGCCACCTTCCGAGGGGTGGCGCCGGGTGCGTCTGTTCACTCTGCGAAAACGCTTGACGCAACCGGCTTCGGTGACGAGAGCGACTCGATTGCCGCGATCGACTGGTGCACGATGCAAGCGGGCGTTCGCATCATCTCCATGAGCCTCTCGAGCTCCATCCCCTCGGACGGAAGCGATGCGCTGAGCCTGGCGGTCGACGCCGCGTTCGACGCCGGCTTCGCCGTGGTTGTGGCCGCGGGCAACGGTGGGGGCGCCCCGGGCACCGTCGGTTCGCCCGGGGTTGCGAACAAGGCCATCACGATCGGTGCGGCCGCCGAGTGGTCTGCCGCGCCCGGCGCGGCGTGGCATTCAAACGGCGTGCATGTCGCTGCGTTCTCGGGGCGGGGGCCGACCCTCGATGCGCGGATCAAACCCGACGTCGTCGCGCCCGGCGTGAGCATCCGGGCCGCCGAGGCGGGAACGACTGGCGGCTATGTGATCTTCAGCGGCACCTCGATGGCGACCCCCTTCGTCTCCGGAACCCTTGCGCTCGCCCTCGAGGCCGAACCCGGGCTCACACCTCTGCATCTGCGGAACATCATCGCCGCCACGGCGCACGACCGCGATGATCCGGGCAAGGACAACGAGTGGGGCGCGGGGCTGCTCGACGGCTACCTCGCGGTCTCGCACGCGGCCGCCGATCTGGCCGCGCTTCCCACCGACTTCCCCGCGCACTTCCGGGTGAGCGGAAGCGTTCCCGATCTCGGGCTCTGGAGCCACCCCTTCAACCTGACGGCTGCGCAGATGGGAACGCCTGTCTCGGCGATGATCACGCTGGACGGCGCGGCGGTGTGCGTCGTCGAGATCTTTGGCATCTGCCTGCTCGAGGGGTGGGTGCCGGATCTCGATGCGAGGCTCCTCGATCCGAACAGCACCGAACTGGTTTTCAGCGGCTGCGCCGACGGCAGCGAGGACTGCGGCGCTTTGGGCCGCCAGGAAACCGCGAGCGCCATGCCGACAGTGCCGGGGACCTATACGCTGGAACTGGAGCCCTACGTGGGTGCCTTCTCGGAGGGGACGGGAGGGACCTTCACGGTGGACTTCTCGGTGGGCCCTGCCGGAGACGATTCGGCCTCGCTCCCACCCGACTCGGACAGCGATGGCGTTCCCGATCTCTACGAGACCAACACCGGGACCTTCGCCTTCGCGGTCGACACGGGCACCGATCCCGCGAGCGCCGATACCGACGATGACGGCGTCGATGACGGCGACGAGGTGGCGGCGGGAACCAATCCGAACGTCGCCGGGCCGGGGACGGGTGTTCCCGCCCTCAGCGCCCCCGGAATCAGCATCTTTCTCTCGATGCTTCTTCTTATCGGATGGGGGCGCCGACGTTCCCGCCCGGCTCCGTCTGCGCGTTAGCGCCAGGTTCGACACTAGACCCGGCGGATTCCGGCAGAACTTCCTTCAGCGCAACTTCCACCAGCCGCGCCAGTTCCCGGCGGCGCTTCCGGATCTCCACCGCGACGCGCGCGCGCGTCGATCGCAGCCAGTAGGCCCGGAGCGCCTCTCTTCGCAGCGACAGGCGCTCGTGAAACCGCAGGGCGATGAAACCCGTGGCGGGCGCGATGACGAGGGTTGCAAGCCCCACGGGCCAGCCGAACCAACTTCCAAAGAGAACAGCCTCTGTTACGTAGGTGATCGTCATGATGACCAGCCCGATGAGGACCTTGAAAGTGCCGATCAGCTCCACCTTGCCGCCGGCTGCCAGATGGGCCAGCGGCTTCACGAGCCGGTAGGGGATCCAGCTCAGGACCGCGCCGACCAGCGCAACCGGCGCCATCATGAGGAGGGAAAAGAGAGAGCCCGCGAGCGCCGCGAGTGTCGGCCGATCCGATCCTTCCAGATGTAGCGGATCGTCGATTCCCACTGACTGGAGCATCCGCACGAAGCGCCGGGTGATATCCACGACTTCCCCGGCTCTCAAGGGATCGGCGGTCACGAGCTGCCGGTAGGCCCGCGCCAGGCTGCGGGCGCGTGTCTCGCGCAGCGCGAGGTCCTCGTCGGCGTCCCGGTCCGTCCAGGCGGCCACCGCCATGAAGCCGCGCCACAGCTCGCGGTTCTCGGCCTCCAGGGTGACGGCGCCAAGCGCCTCGTGGATGACAGCCGTGAAATGCTCCGCCGCCGCCTTCGGATCAGCCGGAGCTTCCCTCGCCTGCTCGCGCACGTCGATCGGCTCGCCCACGCTCAGGGCCAGGCGCGATCGGAAGATGTGCTTGTCCTCGTAGAGAAGTCCGACCGGAAGGATCTTCACAGACTGATCGTCGCCGGCGTCCGCCTGCGCCTCCAGCGCGATGCGTGCGGCGCCGGTCTTGAAGGGCTTCATCGCCGGATCATCGTGCGTGGTTCCCTCCGGAAAGATCGCGATCCATCCTCCTTCGAGGAGGCGCTTGCGGCAAATGGCGAAAGTTTCCTGGTTGCGTCCGGTTCCCTGGCCGTCGACGGCGCGGTAAACGGGAATCGCGCCGAAGGCGTCCATCAGGAGGCGGGAGACCGGATTGCCGAAAAGCGTGCCCTTGGCGAGGAAGGCGACGGGGCGGGCGAGGCCCAGACCGATGGTCACGGGGTCGATGAGCCCGTTCGGATGATTCGACACGACGACCACCGAGCCCGCGGAGGGGATGCGATGCGCGCCCGAGACCGCGATGACGGGATAGAAAAAGCGGACGATTCGTTCGAGAAATTTCCGGACTGAACTCAGCATCTGGCTTTGTACCAGCCTTCGAGTTCCTTCATTGCGAATTCGTAGCCGATCTGGGCGATCTCGTCGAATGACTTGAATTCGAGCAGGCCGAACTTTTCGACGGGCGGGCAGAGGCAGATATCCGCCTGCCGGGCCATCATGTTCTGTGAGCTCGCGCTCCCGAGCAACGTGGTCCGCATGAGAACGCTCGCGATGGTCGGGACATCGAGCGTTTGCGCAAACGGATTGACGCGCTTGCGCAGGATCCTCCAGCCGCTGAGCCCCTCTCCGAAGGACTCTTTCTGGGTCAGATCGATCTTGGGGCTGACATCCAGGGCAATCACTGTTCCCCCGTCGCAGAGATTGCGCATGACATCGACGGGCAGGTTGTTCATGACGCCGCCGTCCACCAGCAGGTTGCCCTCATCGAATACCGGGGGCATGACTCCGGGCAGCGAGATGCTTGCACGGATACGCTTCCAGGCCGGTCCGCTCCGGTGCACCGCCACCTCGGCTCGCGTCAGGTTGCTCGAGACACAATAGTAGTTCAGCCACAAATCCTCGATGCGCGTGTCGCCGAAGAAACGCTTGAGCTTGGTTGTGATCCTGGTTCCCGAGGTCAGCGCCACGGCCGGAAACGTGAAATCGAGCAACGAGCCTTCCTTCACGAAACCCTCCCTGCAGGTCTCGTAGGCGCGCTCAATGTCGCGGTCCATGGCGTAAAGGCCGGCGATGATGGCGCCCATGCTGGTGCCGCCGATCACGTCGATGGGTATCCCGAGTTCCAGAATGGCTTTCAGCACACCCACGTGGGAGAGACCGCGCGCCCCGCCTCCTCCGAGCACGATGCCGACGGCCCGGCCCGTGAGAATTCGCGCAAGCCTCTGGAAGTCGGCGGTCTGATCGAGGCGAAGATGATGGACGGTGGTTGCATGACGCCTGGCGACCCAGGGTTCCGTTCCCGCGGGTCGTTCAGTGGACGCGTCGTGGAGAAACACCAGGTCGGTGCGGGCGAATGCCTGCTTGCGCCCGTGGCGCTCGATCTCCTCCTCGATGCGGTTGAGCGCCGGTTCCCCGCCCGGCTGCGCGACGGCGAGAACGCGATCCGCCTGCCTGAGGCAGCGGCGGGTCCAGTTCGAGGCGGTGGCGTCGGCCTGGAAGATCACGAACTCATATTTTGCCTCCTGTTCATTGAGCCAGGAGAGCACCTTGTTGTTGCCGGGGCCGTACTGCGGTGTTTCGGCCGCGCCCTTGCCCAGTTGCTCTTCCACCCTGTCGCTATCGAGTATGATCGTCGTCCCGAATCGCTCGAGGGATTCCGCGAGTCGCTGGGTGAACTGCACGATGGGCCCGCCCGTTCCGGCCGGTATGACCGTGAGCGTATTGACGGTGTTGGCGACCGCGCCGGCCCTGATGGTCCGGTGCAGGCGGACGATGATCTGACGGGCAATCTGCATCATGGCTTGCGGGTGATGCTCGAGCGCGCGCTCGAACATCTCCTTCGAGAACATTACCAGCTCGCTGTCGCGAATGGCCCTGACGGTGGCCGAGCGCGGCTCGTCGGTGAGCAGCGCCATTTCCCCGACGACCTCCCCCCGGGCCACCTCGCCCACGGTGGTCTCCGATCCGTCCGCGTGCTCCACCACGACCCTCAATCGTCCATTCACCAGGACGTAGAGGCAGTCGCCCCTCTCGCCCTGATGAATGAGGGTTTCCCCGCTCGCGAGGTGGACACGCTCGACACCCCGGGCCAGTTCCTCGACGGCCACGGGATCGAGGTTGCGGAAGAGTTCGGTAGTGGGGAGAAAATTCCGGACGTCGATGGACGGCGGGGGGCTGAGAGGCTCGCTCATGGACTGCTCCGATTTCTCAAGAAACCAAAAACGCCGGCCGACGCATATACGTCCCCGACGCTCGATGCCCCCAGGGGACCTGAAGCTGTCCGCATGAACGCGTCTCCCAGGCCCCTCACTTCCCCGGCCCTCTTTATCCCACGGGGCCGGGGCGAAAGTCAATAAAGGGAGAGCCTTGAAGAGGTGCGGCACCCCGCTATTTTCCCCCGCCGGGCGGCAGCGAGGGGCTTGACGGAGATGGGCCGGGGGGGGAGCATGGGGGCTGTGCACCACCCCCCGAACGCCGCCGCTGGAGCAGGGACTTGTTCAGATTCTCGAATCTCGAGTACGCGATACCTGGGCTACTTCTTGCGATGGCCCTCCTTGCCCTCACGGCCTGCGGCCGGGGGGAGGTCAAGTACAAGAGCGCCTGCGAGGGGCTCGAGTACACGGAGGACGGGCTTTCCCGCGAGGCCTATCTGCCCTGCGCGGGAGAGATCCTGGCGGCCATGGATGCACTCCGCCCGGAGATCGAGGCGGCGATCAATGGTGACGATGAAGCGCGGAAACGGGCCAGGCGCGCCTACCGGTATCTGCGGAAGCTCCTCACGATGGCGGGGGGCAAGAAGC
>JAUYMQ010000076.1 GCA_030698575.1 Deltaproteobacteria bacterium | reverse complement strand
CGGGCGCGGGAAGTGGCGGTCGCGGGGCGAAAACCTGCCCCGTCACCTATTCCCATCATGAAGAAGCGGACGTGGGGCTGTCAAGCAGCCCCCGCGGCGCTCCACGGGCCACGGCTCGGGCCGCTCAAGCCCGCGGCGGAGGCCGCCGATGAGGTAAGCAGTACGCGCCCGGCGAACCGGCCTGGCCGCGTACTGCCCGGCCGGAGATTCCCCCCGCGGCACGATGGGCCGCGAAGGGTCCCGCAAGGGTGGGGGCCCTTTGAGACGAGGATGAACCAATGATGAAACGATGGATGAGCGCTCTGATTGCCGTCGCGATGGTCTTCAGCCTGGCGGTGGCCGCGGCTCCGCCCGCTTTCGCGGAGGACACTGATACGGTTGCGAGTGAATGGCGGGATCGCAGCCCCCTGACCTCGAGCCTCCTTTACCCGCTTTCGCTGACCGCCTTCTTCGCGGATCTTCCGATCTGGTTGCTGGCTCGCGAGCAGCCGTTCACTTACGGAATGACGGAGATGGAGCTGGTCGACGGCTACAACCCGGTGACCGACAGCTACACCCATGACGCGTTGAAGCCGCACGACATGGACGTGACCGCGGGGTACTGAGCGCGCCACCTCTTCAATCCGCCTGGCGGGCGGGGGGCCTCCCCCGCCCTCCGGGCGGTGGCCTAACGGGCCGCCGGACCCGGTTGCGGGGTATCCCGCCAAGCCTCTATCCTTCCCGTCATGCGGCCGACCTTGCGCACCTTCCGATCCAGACTGACGCTCTGGCACATGCTGGTGATGGGAGCCATTCTCCTCGCCGCCGGCGTGCTGCTTTACGCGGGCATGGCAAGGAACCTCCTCAGGAACATCGACAGCTCACTGTGGGCCATCGCCGAGACCGAGGCGGCCACGCTTCTCAATCCCACCGGCGGCTACATCCCGATGACGCCGGGGACGGGTTACGGGGACGGGCGGGCTGATCGCGCCGCACGTTCCGTTCAGCTCATCGATCCCGACGGGCAGCTCCTCTCGCCTCCGCCCAACCTTTCCCTCGACACTCTCCCCATCAGCCCCGAGGGCCTGGCGGCCGCGCGGGAGGGGAAGGTCCTCATCGAGACGAGCCGGATCCCGGGCGGTCGCGTCCGGGTTCTCTACCTGCCGATCGAAAGCTCTGTCGGCGTGGGCCAGGTTCTGCAGGTGGGCCTCTCGCTCCAGACGCTGGAGTCGTCGCTGGCGGAGCTCTTTCGCCTGATCGCGACGATCGCTGCGAGCGCTCTCCTGCTGATCGGCGTGGGCGGCTACTTCCTGACGAAGAAGGCGCTGCGGCCCGTGGACGAGATCGCCCGCGCGGCCCAGGAGATCAGCGAGCGTAACCTGTCGCAACGCCTTCCGGAGGAGGCTGGTGCCGACGAGCTGGCGCACCTCGTTCGCGTGCTGAACCGGATGCTGGGGCGGCTGGAGGAAGCCTTCAGGGCCCAGATGCGCTTTACCTCCGATGCGTCGCACGAGCTACGCACGCCGCTCTCGATCATGAAGGGATCGCTCGAGATCGCTCTGAAGAAGGAGCGCCCGCCCGGCGAGTATCGCGAAGTGATGTCCAGCATGCAGGAAGAGGTCGACCGTCTGAGCCGCCTCGTCGCCGGGCTCCTGACACTTGCCCGTGCCGACGCAGAGGTTTCCGCCGAGCGGCGGCAGGTTAAGCTTCAGCCGCTGCTGGGCGAAGTCGTGGATCAGATGCGAATTGCGGCGGCCGGGCGCAAGGTGACGATCGACCTGGAGGCGCCGGGTGAACTCGTCGTGCTGGCGTCGGAAGACGCGCTGAAACAGCTTTTCCTCAACCTTGTCGACAACGCCGTGCGCTACACCAGCTCCGGCGGGCGCGCATGGGTGACAGCCGCCCTGGCCGGCGACGAGGTGCGGGTCGAAGTGGGAGACACGGGAATCGGCATCGAGGAGGAGGAGCGCGCGCGCATCTTCGATCGCTTCTACCGCGGCTCGACGGCACGCGGGAGCGAATTCGCGGGATCGGGCCTCGGCCTGGCAATCTGCGCGCAGATCGTGAAGGACCTCGGCGGCCGCATCGAGGTCGGGTCCAGCGTGGAGCCCCCCTCCGGAACGCGAATGCGCGTATTCCTCCCCATCCCGCGAAAAGGCGGCGTGGGGAACGAACCACCCGACCCTGCGCCGGGCCCCGACAACGCTGGAAGCTAAGGCATTTCTAATACCGCACTAAGGCCTGCTTTAGCCCCCGGCTGAGATGATGGTGTCAGCGCCCCGGGAAAATCCCGGATTGCGGCTGGCAAAACACCTAACGGCGACTCATGCAACGAATACATCCCGCGATCGCCCATTTTCCTCTGGCGCTGCTCCTGGTGAGCGTGCTTTTCGATGCGTTCGGGTACGCGCTTCGACGGCCGTCGCTGCATGTCGTGGGGCTCTGGAACCTCCTGGCGGGCGTGGTCGGCGGCGGCGCTGCAGCCTACAGCGGCTACCTGGCCGAGCAAAGCCTTCTGGGCCTCGAACTTCCCGCGGGCCTGATGGGCTCGCATCGCCAGATGGCCTTCCTGGCCGTCGTCCTCTTCGCCGTGCTCCTTGCCTGCCGCCTCGTGCTCCGCCGGCCTGCAATGGTTCTGTCGACGCGAACGGCGCCGGTTTACCTTCTCGTCGCCATCGTTGCCGGAATCATGCTCACTTCCGCCGGGCGCAGCGGCAACCGCCTGGTCTTCGAAGCGGCTGCGGGCGTCATGACCCCCGAGCGGCCCCGCGTGGCGGTGCTCCCGGGGGCGGGCGCGTCATCGCAAGTCGTCTGGGCTCTCGGCGCAACGAGGACACCGGCCTACGGGCGCCCCTCGGTTTCCCCGGCGGCAGCGCGGATGCGCGCGGCGCTCTATCTGCGCGGTCTGCGTCCGGGGCCTGCGTTCCTGCGCGTCCGGAACGGCTGCAAGGAACTGCACGTGACGCTTCTCCACAACAACCTGCCCGTGCTGGGCCTCCGGATGGACCCTGAGTCAGGCCAGCTGCTCGCGCGAAGCGAACAGCGGTGCGCCGGCAATGTGCGCTTGCCGATGAACGAGATCGGGCCTCGGATACTGCAATCGCTCCGGGAGGTGCAGGTAGGCGCATCGGCCTGGCAGGGCGGCGAGGGAACCTACTGGAACGTCCCCTTCTTCAAGCGAGGCAGGATGATAGACATCGTCCGCATCAGCGCGCGGGATGGAACGATTGTGCCCCTCACGACCGTCGAGGCGACGAAGGAGTAGGAGCGCTTGCGTGTGCTTGAAAACAAGAGCCCCGGAGCGTCGCTCCGGGGCTCTTTTATGTCCGGGTGAGTTGTTCAGGCGTCGGCGTACATGGCCTCGATGGCATCCTTGTATTTCTCGTTCACGATCTTCCGTTTCATCTTCATGGTCGGCGTCAACTCTCCCGTTTCGATCGTGAAATCGTTCGGAAGCAGGGTGATTCGCTTGATCTGCTCGTACTTCGCCAGGTCCCTGTTCTTCTCCCCGACGTGCCCCTCGATCAGCTTCTGGACCTTCTCGCTCGCCGCGAGATCAGCGAGGCTGCCGGCCACCCCGTTCTCCTTCGCCCAGGCCTCGATGGCCGGCGCGTCGAGCGTGATGAGCGCCGAGAGGAACTTCCGCTTGTCGCCGATGACGCACGCCTGACTGACGTAGGGGATGGTCTTGATCATGTTTTCGATGTTCTGGGGCCCGACGTTCTTGCCGCCGGCGGTAATGAGGAGATCCTTCTTCCGGTCGGTGATGAAAAGGAAGCCGTCCTCGTCCATGCGGCCCACGTCGCCCGAATAGAGCCAGCCGTCCGACAGGATCTCGGCAGTGGCCTCCGGCGCCTTCAGGTACCCCATGAAGACGTTATCGCCCCGCACGCATATCTCGCCGTCGTCCGCGAGCCGGACCTCGACTCCCGGGATGACCTGGCCGACCGAGCCTATGCGGATGGCGCCGGGCGCGTTGAAGCTGGTGGGGCCACAATCCTCGGACTGCCCGTAGACCTCCTGGATGGGCATGTCGAGCGCAAAGAAAAACTCCAGAATCTCCCGGGCGATCGGAGCCGCGCCGGAAACGAGGTACTTGGCGCGGCCGAGGCCGAGCGCTTCGCGCAGCTTGGAGTAGACGAGCTTTTTCGCCAGGTTGAACTGGATCTGCGTTCCCAGAGGAACCGGTCTGCCGGCGAGCTTGTGCTCCCAGGTCTTCCTGCCGACCTCCTTCGCCCAGCCGAAGATCTTCTGCTTGCCGGGCGACCCCTGCTTGGCTTTTCCGTCGATCGCCGCGTAAAACTTCTCCCAGATTCGCGGGACCGCGAAAAAGAAGGTTGGGAGGATCTCCTTCAGGTTGTCGGGCACCTTTTCGATGCTCTCCGCGAAAGCCACACCGTAGCCGTTCATGATCGCGCCGAACACGCTCACGGTGTGCTCGGCGATGTGTGAGAGGGGGAGGTAAGAGAGGACGACATCGTCCGTCCCCACGGCGTTTACCTTGGACAGCGCGTCCGCCGTCCAGGTGATGTTGTGATGCGAGAGCATTACGGCCTTGGGCGGCCCGGTGGTTCCCGAGGTGTAGACCAGTGTGGCGAGGTGATCAGGGCTGCAGGCAGCGATGCGGCGATCCAGTTCAGCGTCCAGCGCGGGATCGTCTCCGAGTTTCAACACCTGATCGAAGTTCATCACGATGTCACCGGCGCCCTCGGCGCTGTTGTCCATTACGATGATTTTCTGGACCTGCGGCATCACGTCGCGCCGCTTCAGGATCTTGTCGAGCTGGAGGGCGTTCTCGACCACCACGAAACTCGATTCGGAGTGGTTGATGATGTACTCGCATTGCTCCGGGGTGTTCGTGGTGTAGATGGGCGCGGTAAGTCCCCCGGCGCACATGGCCGCCAGGTCGGCGATGAGCCACTCGGCCCGGTTGAACCCGAGAAGCGCCAGGGAGTGGCGCAATTCGGGCAGCGACCGGGTCTCAGGAAGCTGGAACCCCAGCTTGATGAGTCCCTTGGCGAACCGCCGCACGCTGTCGCCGTACTCCCGCCAGGAGATGTTTCGCCAGACGCCGCCTTCCTTGTAGCTGAGAGCTGTCGCGTCACCGAGTTCCCGGACGCGCGCTGCGAAGACGTGGACGAGCGTTGACTCCTTCTTCATCGAAACCTCCTCCCGAAATCGGGATCCCGGCGCGGCCGCGAGAAGCCGCTAAGCCCCCGCCCGGATTGAGCTTCCAGCCTAAAGCGCAGGCTCCTTGAAGTCAAGGAAGCGCCCTGGCGGGCCGAAGAACGTCTGATGGGGCCGGCAGCGCGCCGTCAGCGGCTTCCGGGACAGAAGATCTCCGGACGGCCGGACATCGACTTGTCGCCGCAGATCGCTTCTGATCTGGAGAGCAACTGACGTCTGTGTTAAGTGTTGCCCCCCGTCGGCTTTGCTTGCGGTGGCTCCGCGCGCGCAGCAGCGCCCGGAGGAGGCCGCGTGACGGATGATCAGCGCAACCGTCTGTGGGGGGGGAAGAGGAATGCGAAGATTCTGGCTGGCTCCGATCATCGTCATCTTCCTGCTCGGGCCGCCCGGCACGGTGGCGCTCAGCGCAGAGACTGCCCCGGCTGACGCCCCGGACTCAGTGGCTGCACCGTCCGAAACGGCCGCGGCTGCCGAGGCCGCCGCAGCCGCGCCGCGCGCGCGGGCTTTCACGGATCGTCTGGAGGATCTGTTCGGGCGATTCGTGGTCGCGCCGCTTTCCACGGTCATTTTCTGGGACGTGCTCTTCTGGGACAACGGAGAGTCTGAGAACCGGGTCATTCCGATCGTTGTCTTCTGGCTCATCCTCGGGGCCACCTTCTTCACCCTTCGCTTCCAGTTCATCAATTTCCGGGCCTTCCGCCACTCGTTCGATTGCGTCCGCGGCGTCTTCTCCCGCACCGGTGAGACGGGGGAAATCTCGCACTTCCAGGCCCTCAGCGCCGCCCTTTCCGCGACGGTGGGCCTCGGCAACATCGCGGGCGTGGCAGTAGCCGTCGGGCTGGGCGGGCCCGGCGCCGTGTTCTGGATGATCGTGGCGGGTTTTCTGGGAATGAGTTCGAAGTTCGCCGAATGCACGCTGGGGCAGAAGTACAAGATCATCCGCTCCGACGGCCACGTCTCGGGCGGTCCGATGCACTATCTGGAGGACGGCCTCGCACAGCTGGGTCTGGGGCGGACCGGGAAGGGCCTCTCGGTGCTCTTCTGCCTCATGTGCATCGGCGCCTCCCTGGGCGCCGGAAATATGTTCCAGGCGAACCAGTCCTTCCGGCAGGTCGAGACGGTCATTCCCTGGTTCGCCGGGCATCCCGGCGTGTTCGGCGTCATCCTCGCCTTCTTCGTCGGCCTCGTGATTATCGGGGGGATCAAACGCATCGGGGCCACGGCTTCGATCCTCGTCCCCTTCATGTGCACCTTCTACGTGCTCTGCGGCGCATGGATTTTGCTCGCCAATGCTTCCGCCCTGTACGATGGGCTCTTGACGATCGTCCGCTCGGCATTCACGCCGGCCGCGGGCTACGGCGGCGTCGTGGGCGTGCTCGTCCAGGGTTTCCGGAGAGCGGCCTTCAGCAACGAGGCCGGTATCGGCTCGGCGGCCATCGCGCACTCCGCCGCAACCACCGACGAGCCCGTGCGCGAGGGGATCGTCTCGCTGCTCGAGCCGTTCATCGATACCCTCATCGTCTGCACGATGACCGGCCTCGTCCTCGTCGTCACCGGCGCCTACCAGCACCCCACCGCCGAGGGCATCGTGATGACCTCCGAGGCCTTCGCCACCGCTTTTTCCTGGTTTCCCATCCTGCTCTCCGTGGCCGCCACGCTCTTCGCCTTCAGCACGATGATTTCCTGGAGCTACTACGGCGAGCAGTCCTGCGTGAAGCTTTTCGGCCTGCGCTCGGTGCTCCCCTACAAGTGGTTCTTCCTGGCCTGTGTCTGGTTCGGCACGGTGTCGAGCCTTGAGAACGTCATCGATTTTTCCGATCTGATGGCCCTCGGGATGGCGTTTCCGAACATCTTCGGCGTGATTCTGCTCAGCGGGAAGGTCAAGGCCGATCTGGAGAGCTACATGCGGCGGCTGAAGGCGGGTGAGTT
>JAUYMQ010000071.1 GCA_030698575.1 Deltaproteobacteria bacterium | reverse complement strand
GGTGGTGGTCGAAGGCTACTTCGACGCTATCCTGCTGGCGCAATCCGGCATCGATAACGTGGTGGCGCCCTGCGGAACGGCGCTCACCGACGGCCAGGTTCGCGTGCTGCGGCGGTTCGCCGAAGACATCGTCACGATCTTCGATTCTGACGATGCGGGACGGCGCGCAACAGAGCGCGCCATGCACCTTTTTCTCGAGGAGGGGATCCAGGGTTTCGGCGTCGCTCTGCCGGAAGGGCTCGACCCCGACGACTACGTCCGCCAGCACGGCCCCGACGCGCTCCACCAGGACATCCGGCTCGCGCGCCCGCTCCTCGAGGAGTGGGTCGTGCGCCAGGCCGAGGGGCTCAGGTCCTTCGCGGAGCGGGGGCGGCGCGCGGCGGTGATCGGCGCGGTGCTGCAGAAGATCAAGAACCCGATCGAGCTTGATCTGTACATGAAACTTGCGGCTGAGCGGCTCCACATCGAGGAGCGGCTCATGCGGGAGCACCTTCGCGGCGCGGCGACGGAGGGGAAGGCAGGCGGGAAGGCGGTGACGACCGCGGCCAGGCCCGGGTCAGGCGCCGCGGGCAGCCCCGCTCTGAACGAGGACCCCGTGCTCGCCAACATCGCGCGGGCCGAGGAGGCGCTCCTGGGGTTCGTCCTGCGCTCTCCGGCGTTGCTATCCGAGCCAACCGTGGCCGAGGCTCTTGTGAATTTCATCTCTCCGGCGACGGCTGCGGCGGCGAACGCGATCCTCGAGAGCGGAACGGCAGTGCCGGCCCTGCTCGTCGATCGGGTGAACGATCCCGCGATCGGCGGGCTCGTGAGCCGCCTTTCGAGCCTCGACGCGCCGATGGACGACCGCCCCCCGCTGGAGCTGTTCCGCGTGGGGGCCTGGGAGCTCGGGAGAATGCGGCTCGAGCGGGAAATTCGGGCGCTCTCGCGGGAGATGGCCGAACGTGAGCGCCAGGGCGAACTGCCTGCCGACATGCTCCAGCGCAAGGTGGCGCTGACGCGGGAACTCGAGAAGTACAAGGGGATGGGCGACGCCCAGGCCCCGGCCAGGAGTCATTGATGTCCAAGAAGAGAGACATTCGCGAGGTGAAGGAGCTCATCGATCTCGGCAAGGAGAAGGGCTACCTCACTTACGAGGACGTGAACAACGCCCTTCCCTCCGAGGTTGTCTCGCCGGACCAGATGGACGATCTCATGATGATGTTCGGAGAGATGGACATCGAGATCGTCGATGCGGCCCAGAAGGTCCGAATCCGGCGCGAGCGGGACGCGAGCAACGACGACAGCGATTCGGAGCGGGAGGAGAAGGAGAGCTACGAGAGCGTCGTCGGCACCTCCGCCGACCCGGTGCGCGTGTATCTCCGCGAGATGGGCGCCGTCTCGCTGCTCACGCGGGAGGGCGAGGTTGAGATTGCCAAGCGAATCGAGAAGGGCCTGGAGGACATGCTGCGAGCGGTGCTGAACTCCCCCGTGGCAGTGGAACAGATCCTGGGACTCAGCGAGGCCATCCAGAAGCGCATGGTTCGCGTGCGCGACATTGTGAAGAATCTCGACGAGGAAGATCTCGAGGCCGATGAGGAGCGGCGACGGCGCGAAATCCTTCGTACGCTGACCCGCATCCGCCGGATGCTCGGCGCGCTGGTGAACATCAAGCGGAGCCTCAACCTCCGCCGGACGAGCGAGGTGGTCAAGCGCCAGCACCGCGCCACGCTCCGCGAGAAGCACAGCGACATCGCCAAGGTCCTGCTGAAGCTCAAGCTCAACGACAAGAAGATCGCGGAGCTCATGCGCAGCCTCGAGGAACTGGTCGAGCGCCACGACGCCTATGAGGCGCAGGTGCGCGAGTGCTACCGGAGAATTCAGGTTCCTGACGACGAGTTCCGCACTCTGCTCAAGCGCATGAAGCGCGGGGCGGCGGAGGCCAAACGGGTGAGCCGCAAGCTCGGCATCAAGGAGGAAGAGATCCTCGAGATCAAAAACGTCCTCCGCGATGCGCGCAAGGAGATGGTGCAAGTCGAGAAGGAGGCCGACAGCGGGATCATGGAGGTGCGCAAAACGCTGCGGGCCATCCGCGAGGCCGAGGAGCGCACGGGACGCGCCAAGAGCGAGCTCATCGAAGCGAACCTGCGGCTGGTGGTGAGCATCGCCAAGAAGTATACGAACCGCGGCCTCCAGTTTCTCGATCTGATCCAGGAGGGGAACATCGGCCTCATGAAGGCCGTGGACAAGTTCGAGTACCAGCGCGGTTACAAGTTCTCGACCTACGCCACCTGGTGGATCCGGCAGGCCATCACTCGCGCCATCGCCGACCAGGCCCGCACCATTCGCATTCCCGTGCACATGATCGAGACGATCAACAAGCTCATCCGCGCGAGCCGCCAGCTCGTTCAGAAGAACGGCCGCGAGCCCACGCCCGAGGAGATCGCCGAGCAGATGGAGATGCCGCTCGAGAAGGTGCGGACGGTGCTCAAGATCGCCAAGGAGCCGATCAGCCTCGAGACCCCCATCGGCGAGGAAGAGGACAGCCACCTGGGGGATTTCATCGAGGACAAGGGTATCGTGAGCCCGAGCGAAGCCGTGGTGAACCGGTCGCTCTCGGAGCAGACGCGGAAGGTGCTTGCCACGCTCACGCCGCGCGAGGAGAAGGTGCTCAAGATGCGGTTCGGCATCGGCGAGAACTCGAGCCTGACCCTCGAGGACATCGGTCAGATGGAGGAAGGCGAGGAAGAGGAGGACGACGACGCGCTGGAGGAGCGGTTGCAGCTTCCCGGGTCGAGCCGCTCTTCCAAGGTCAAATCCATCCGCCCTCACGCCGATAAGTAGGAGGTGAGTGTTCCGGGGGCCGGCGGCGCACCGCGCGCGCGTTATTGCGAGGCGCCCCACGCATGTCATTGCGAGGCGCCCCACGCATGTCATTGCGAGGAGGGGCGCAGCCCCGACGAAGCAATCTCCCGGCAGCCCTGCGCTTGACGCCGGAGGCCCGAGACTTTATTAAAGAAGCGCGATTTGGCCGGCACGGCGGACCCCCTGGGCCCGTTTGCGC
>JAUYMQ010000059.1 GCA_030698575.1 Deltaproteobacteria bacterium | reverse complement strand
GCCGGCGACGGCGCCGGAGGGCGGCTCGCAGGCGATGACCAGCACGAGCGCCAGAAGTACGGCCGGCCAGGCGCGCGGTCCCATGCCCTCAGTACCTTTTTGCCGGCGCGGGAGCGGCGCCCGGCTCCGCGCCGTCGCAGCTCTCGCTCTCGGGCACGGTATTCTGGCAGGCAATCACCGCGGTCATCCCGCTCGTGAGCCCCGCGCAGGCCACGGTGGCGGCCTGCCGCATGGCCTCCTCTTTGGTCGCCGCGGCCCCCTTGGCGCATGCGCGCCGCCCTTCGTACACGATGCAGGATTCACAGGTGACGCGCGCCGCCAGCTGTGACGTGTAGTAGAGAAAGCCGGCGAAGAGCGCGGCGGTGATGAGGATGATCAGCGTCTGCTTCAATAGGGCCTCCCTGGTGGCCGGGGCGCGGGGCCCCCGAAGATCACTTCGCGCGGCCAATAAAGGCCTCGAGGAGCGCGAGGCGGTCGTTGCCGAAGAACATGCGGCCGTTCCAGAAGAACGTGGGCGAGCCGAAGGCGCCGCGCTCGACCGCCTCGTCGGTGTTGCGTTTCAGCGCCTCCTTTACTTCCGTGGCGGCCAGACGCTTCTCGAAATCTGCCCGGTCGAGCCCGGAGCGCTCCGCAATCTTCATGACCGTCTCGGGATCGGAGAGATCCTCGTCGTCCACGAAGAAGGCCCGGTAGCAGGCCCGCGCATAGGGAACGACGCGGCCAACAGTATCGGCGATGACGGCGCCGCGCATCGCGAGCAGGGTGTTGGGCGGAAAGTTCGACGGGAAGTTGAAGGGAATACCGTAGTGAGCGATCCAGGCCCTCATGTCCTCCCGCTGGTGGTTGAGCTTGTTCCAGACCGGCTCGAGGAAGGGCGACTTGTTGTTGGTGGCCTTGAAAACGCCTCCCAGCAGGAAGGGGCGCCAGCGGATCTCGACACCCGTGCGCTCGCAAAGCCCGTCGAGCTGCGTCGAGGCGACGTAGCTCCAGGGACTCCCCAGATCGAAAAAGAACTCCACGACGCCGATCCCTTGTGACGAATTTTCCATCAGGCCCCCGAGATGCGATCCCAGTTGTCGTTCATCCAGCGAGCGGCCACGTAGGAGAAGGCGATGATCGTCTCCGACGGATCGACGCTGACGGCCGTCGGAAATACGCTCGGATCACAGACGAACAGGTTGCGCACCGCATGGAACTCGTTGTGGCTGTTCACCACTGAAGTCTCGGGATTCTCGCCCATGCGGCACGTCCCTGCCGGATGCGGCGCCGGGAAGCTCATCCGGCCCGGCGCGAGCGAAAGCTGATCGAGCTTCGACACCTCGCCCTCGTCGCGCACCAGCGTGCCGTCGGGCAGCAGGCAATTTTTCGCTCCCGCCGCGAACATGACGAGGCACCCCTTCTTCATCGAATCGATGAGCTTGTCGCGATCGTCGTTGCGCACCGTGTAGTGATATTCCGGGTTTCCCTCAGCGTCGAGCCGGATCTCGCCCGGCCACTCGTCGTCGATCCAGGCGATGGTCCCGCCGATGCGGTGATATTGATCCATGAGCGTCCGGTGACCCTTGCCGAAACCGGGCAGAAGCGCGGCCATCGCCGAGGGTCCCAGCTGGTTGGGCATCAGCAGATAGCCCCCCTCGACGTACCGGATGCCGTCGCGCGCCGGCAGCCGGAACTCCAGGCAGCCCCAGGCCGCGGGGATGTTACGCCACATGACGACGTCCTCGTCGAACAGGGCGTGGACGAAACTGCAGGGGTTCGCGTAGAGGTTTTTGCCCAGCTGTCCGCTGCGATTCGTCACCTTGCTCTGCATGAGCAGCACGGCGGAGCCGTAGCCCCCCGCGGCCACGACGACCGCCTTCGCCCGCACACTGATGTCGACGCCGGTGGGATGGAGCGTTGAACGGTCGATCACCCGCGCCTCGACGCCGGTGGCGCGACCGTTTTCGGTGACGACCCGAACCGCCTCGCAGTCGGCGAAGACCCGCGCGCCGTGCGAGAGCGCGGCGGGCACATAGGTGATGAGCATCGACTGCTTCGCGTTGTAGGTGCACCCCTGCATGCAGTATCCACTCGACGCACAGCTTTTCCGCGCCTGTGGAACGGCGTGTCCGTGCCAGCCGGCGCCCTCGAGCCCCTTCTTGAAGAGCCGGTTGTTTCCGTTGCGCAGATGCGGCGGGGCGGGCTCGACATGAAGATCCCGCTCGATTGTCTCGAAGTAAGCCGCCAGGTCGGATAGTGAATGCCCCGCGACGCCATAGGCGTTGGCCCAGTGGTCGAGCCGATCCCCGGGGGTCCGGTAGGTGTCGGCCCAGTAGTGAACCGTCGCGCCCCCCACGCAGTTGCCGTACTGGAGGTTCAGCGTGTAGTCGGCGCTCGTCGTCGCGCCCCGGCCGCCGTCGATCTTCGCGAGCATGTCGTCCTCGCGCTGATCGAAATCGTCCACCGGCACGTAGTAGCCGCCCCGCTCGAGGATGAGCACCGAGCGCCCGGCGGCTGCCAGCTCTTTCGCAACGGTGGCGCCTCCCGCGCCGGAGCCGATCACGCACACGTCCACTGTCTCGCGGCGGTCGCGGGTGAGCTCCCGGCAGGTGAACACCCCCTCGGGCGCGCTCATGCTTTCCGTTCCGCCGGCGGGAACGGAAAATCGCTCTCCGTCTCGGCAATCTTGCGCGGCTCCCAGGGACCGTTGTAACCGGTCGAGGGCCAGGTGCGGTCGTCGGCGTAATAGTAGAACAGGATGATCTGCTTGAGCCCCTGGAAGGAAGTGCGGCGCCAGCTGAAACGGCTTCCCATCATTCCCCGCAGCACCGCCTCCTGCGCCTCGGGGCCGAGCTTCGTGAAGGCGCCCAGCTTTCCTTCCAGGATTCCGCTGTAGGCAACGACCGTAAGCGCGTCGCGAATGTCCCGGGCGAAGAGCGGCCCCTGCAATCCCACCTCGTGATCAATTCGCAGAGCCGTCCGCGCCCCGGATGCCGTGGGTGCCCCGGGCGCCGGGGTGATCAATTGATCGCAGAGGGCCTCGAGCGTCGCGTGGCTGTCCACATCGAGGTGCTTCGCACGGGGGTGGACGGCGGCTCGTGCCGGTGAGGGCGCTGCACCCAGGCGAACTGCAAGGAGAAATGCGCTCGTCGCAGCTGTGCGCTTCAGGAATCCGCGGCGAGTCAGGGCAGCCGGCCGGAAGCCGGCGCCGGGTGAGGTCGGGGGCATCGATGAGTCTCCCGTAACCTTTTTCTCAACCGCAAGATTCTCACAGGTTTGGAGCGCCGTCAAACCTCCACTCCTTCCTCTCACTGCAGGGGCGCGCTGTGCGAGCGAAACCGAACCTTGCTCGCGTGACTTGCCTTGATCGATCAGATATGCTCCTGTCATGAAGTGGACTCGGATCGGCGCCGCGAGCGACTTTGCGGAAGGCAAGGGGCGAACGCTACGGCTCCAGGGACGGCGCATCGCAATCTTCCGTTACGCTGACGAACTCTACGCGATTGACGCTGTCTGCCCTCACACGGGCGCGGACCTGGGTCTGGGACGCGTGAAGAACCGCCGTGTCTCCTGTCCTGAGCACGGATGGACTTTTGATCTCTCCACCGGCTGCATGCCGGGAGCGAAGGAGATCGCGGTTCAAACCTTCCCGGTGAAAATCGACGGCGAGCAGCTGTTCGTGGACATCGCCGGCCCCGCGGAAACCGCGGGGAATCGCGGGCAGCCGGGATAACCTCCTGACGCCGGAGGGGCCTCGAAGGGGGGCGGTCTTGGAGGCAGAGAACAGCCATTCCCAGGATCTCCGGTCCGGCGACGCCATCTTGCGCCGCCGCGCCCTGGGGAACCTGGTTCGCGACGCCGAGGGCGGGTGCCCGCCTGCCGCCCTGATGCGGGCCTGCGTCTGCCGGCTGGGCGACGAAGAGCGCGCCGTCCGGCGTTTCGCGCGGGACTCCCTGGCGGCCTGGCTTGCCGAGGGAAACGGCCCGACCCGGCGGGCGATCCGCGGCCGCCTGAAGGAGGCGCTCGGCCACCGGAACCCGAACGTGGCGTCGAGCGCCGCGCAGATACTCGCCCGCGACGGCGGCTCCAGGAGTCAGCTCATCGAGCCGCTGCTCCGGGGCTTTTCCCTCGACGAAGAGGAGGAGCGCCGGGCCGCCGCCGAGACGCTCACGAGGCTGGCCCATTCCCAAGCCCGGCTGGCCGCCCGGCTCCGAACCCTCGCGCGGCGAGGGACGCCGGTCGAGCGGCGCATGGCGCTCTACTGCCTGAGGGATCTGCCGCGCAGCGCCTCGGTGGGGGCCGATCCCTTCCTCCGCGCGCTCACTGACCCCGATCCGATTGTCCGCTCAACGGCCGCCTCATCGCTGGGCCGCCTCGGCCAACGCTCCCGCCTGGTGCTCGACGCCCTCTTACGCGCGCTCAAGCAGGACCCTTCCATTCTCATCCGCCGCGTGGCAGCCGTCGCGCTCGGGCAGATTGCCCCGAGCCGTCGCGACGTCAGGACGTCGCTCGAAGAGACGATGGAGGCCGAAGATCCCGATCTTCGCCGCGCCGCCCGCCACGCGCTGGCGCGCCTGGCGCCCGCGGTGCCGCGCCGTCGGGCGCGGACCACCCGAGCCGCCGCGGCCAGCCGCCGCAAGGCGCGGGCAAGGTCTCGTTGAGCTCTAGGAACTCCGACTTCACCTGGCAGGATGTATCGACGACCAGCCTTGCCTGGGAAGACCTCACCGAGCGGTGGTCGTTCAAGCTTCACAGCACCCTCCGTTACACCGGCCAATTTCATTACGCGCTCTGGGAAAAAGAGATCATCGGCCGCGACTTCTTTGAAAAAACGGGCCAGTTCGCGCCGATTTACTCCATGGAGATCGAGGTGGGCGATGATCCGCT
>JAUYMQ010000057.1 GCA_030698575.1 Deltaproteobacteria bacterium | reverse complement strand
GCAGAAGCTGAACCGGCAACCGCGCCCGCCTTCCTTCCATCTGCCCGTCGTGGATGAGCCGCAGGCCGGGCAGCGTCAGCGCGGCCGTCGCCGCCGCGAGCGACCGCTCGCGCCCGAAGGCGGCCGTGGCGCGGGCCTCATCGTGGTTTTCGATGAAGCGGACCCAGCGCGCGGCCCGGCCCCCCTGGGACTCGAGGTGATGACGCGCCCCCTCAGCGCCGCCGTGGAGGAGGCGGTCGTAGAGTGTCTTGTCGTAGGTGTAGTCGAAACCGAGATCGAGAAGACGGGGCTCCGAACCCCAGTAGGCTTCGGCGATGAAAATAAATCCGGGATGCTGCGCGCGGACGCGCGCGATGGCCTCGCTCCAGAACTCCGCGGGCGGCCGGGCTGCGCCCGGAAGAAACCGCCCCCAGACGTGCCCGAAGATGTCGGTCAGGGCGAGCATCGCCATGTCGCAGCGCACGCCGTCGGCCACGCCGGCGATCCGCAGAAGTTCGCCCACGAGAGCCTCTCGCGCCTCGGCCGAGAAGAAGTTCACCTGCGCTGTGTCGTCCCAGGACGGGAAGTTGGGATCGCGGCCGTGCGCGAGCCGGACGCCGCCGGCGGTTTCGAAGAACCAACCCGGGTGGGCGTGCAGAACCTTCTCGCTCAGCGCTCGCACGAAGCGATCGGGATGATCGCGAGTCCAGGCGTGGTCGCGGGCAATGTGGTTTGGAACGAAGTCGAGGATGAGTCCGAGGCCTGCGCGGTGGAGATTGTCGCGAAGGAGGGCGAGATCGCCCTCGGCGCCGAGGGCGGGATCAAGCGTGTAGGCTGCCACGGCATAGGGCGAGCCTTCGACGTCGGAATCCTTCCAGTCCGGCAGCGCCCGGCCGTAAGCCTCGCGCAGGTCCGCGTGGGCGAGCGCGCGCCCGCGCGCCTCCGCGCTCCGGCGCCACACGCCCATGAGCCAGAGAAGATCGAATCCCCGCGCCTCAAGGCGCCGCCAGAACTCCACCGGAATGCGCGCGAGCGAGAGCGGGCGGCCTGTCCCGGCCGAGAGACGGTTGAGAAGAAGGCGGGCGCTGGCTTCGTAGAGAACAGGGTGTGGCCGCATGGTTCAATCCGCCGCCGGGCCGCTCAGCGGAAGTAGGCCTTGAGGACGTACTCCGCGACCATGCGCTGCGTGTGGAAGAAGGAGCCGTTGATCGCCATGGCGTGGCGCATGACGTCGACGAACGCTTCGCGATCCTGGTAGTAGAGCGGCACCACGAGGTTCTCGAGCTTCCTGTAGAGATACTCCGCGTCGCGCTCGGATTCGTCCGCCGGCGAGGCCGGCTCGCTGCCGTGGTCGGCGATGGCCCAGCCGGTGATCCCTTCGATGTGCCCCTCGATCCACCAGCCGTCGAGGATGCTGAGGCTCGGCACGCCGTTCAGCGCCGCCTTCATGCCGCTCGTGCCGGAGGCCTCCAGCGGCGGCAGAGGCGTGTTGAGCCAGACGTCGACGCCCGCCGTCAGCAGCTTGCCCAGTTCCAGGCGGTAGTTTTCCAGGTAGGCGATCTTGATCTCGTAACGCAGCTCTTTCTTCGCCTGCAGGATGTGCCTGATGATCGCCTTCCCCGCGTCGTCCCGCGGGTGGGCCTTGCCGGCGTAGACTACCTGGATGGGGCCGATGTTCTTCGCGATCGAGCGCAGGCGTTTCAAATCGTGAAAGAGAAGGTCGGCGCGCTTGTAAGTCGCCGCACGGCGGGCGAAGCCGAGGGTAAGATGATCGAGGTCCATCCCGGCGCCGGTCTCCGCGTTCACGTGTTCGATGAGCAAGCGCTTGGCTTCCTGGTGGGCGTCCCAGATCTCCTGTTTCGGAATCTTCATGGCCCCGCGCAGCACGAAGTTGTCGGCACGCCAGCCGGGAAGGTAGCGATTAAAAAGGGCTTGAATGGGGGGCGAGGCGAAGGTGCCGACGTGGATTCCATTCGTGATCGACTCGATCACGTGCGTCCTGAACATGTTCTGCGAAACTTCGGCGTGCTTCTTGGCCACGCCGTTGATGTAGTGCGCGAGGTTGAGCCCGAGGTGGGTCATGTTGAGCATGCCGTCGAAGCAGAACGTCTCCGGCATGGCGCCGATCTCGGGGCGTTCCAGCACGCTGTTCACCAGATCAAGCGTGAACTGATCGTGGCCTGCGGGAACCGGGGTGTGCGTCGTGAAGACGCATAGCTCCCGGACCTCGTCGATGTCTTCCTTGCTGAAGGTCTTGCGGTTCGCCTTCTCGGCCTGCTCGTCCAGAAGCGCCAGGGTGAGCAGGCTGGCGTGCCCCTCGTTCATGTGGAACCGGACGATGTCGTCGTGCCCGAGCGCCCGCAGCATGCGAATGCCCCCGATCCCCAGCACGACCTCCTGGCAGAGCCGGTAGCGGTCATCGCCGCCGTAGAGGTAGTGCGTCAGCTCGCGGTCCGGGGCTGAGTTTTCCGGCAGATCGGTGTCGAGCAGATAAACCGGGACCACGAAGCCGCCGGGTCCCTGGATGAAGTAGCGCCAGGCGCGCAGCCTGACCGGGCGCCCCTCGATCGTGACCGTCGCGCGCTGCGGGAGCTCCTGGAGGAAATCCTCGACGACCCAGGCGTCCGGTTTCTCCTGCTGCCAGCCGGTCTCGTCGATACTCTGGAAGAAGTATCCCCGGCGGTGGAGCAGCGTGACACCGATCATCTCCACGCGCATGTCGGCCGCGGCGCGGAGCGTGTCGCCGGCAAGCACCCCGAGCCCGCCGCTATAGGTCGGCATGCCCGAGGCCAGGGCGATTTCCATCGAAAAGTAAGCAACGCAACTCAAGGAATCACACTCGTCGTTGGCGTCAAGAGATCAGATCGGCGGGCTCGGGTGCGCGGCAAAGCGACAACTATCCGCGAACCGCTCCGGCCGGTCAAGTCGAAAGCCCGGGCGGGCAACTGCATGCTAGCCGGCTCGCAGCGGAACCGGGCGAAGGCGCCGGCGCAGCCATGGCAGCAGCACCGCGAGTCCGCCCGTCGAAACGGCGAGGCTTGCGTACTGAAAGGACGTTTCGCCCCCGCCATCAATCATGGCCGGCGCCAGCGTGCCGAGAGTGTTGTTCAAAATGTGGCACAGTATGGCCGGCCGGAGGCTCCCCGACCATTCGGTGATTGCGCCGAGGTAGATCCCGAGCAGCACGGCCGCACCCCCCTGAACGGGGTCGAAGTGGGCCAGGCCGAAGAAGATCGACGTCACGGTCACGCCCGCCGCCGGGCCCAGGCGCGCCGTGAGCCGTGTCTGCATGAAACCGCGGAACAGCAACTCCTCCGCCGTGGCCGCGAGGAGGCCGACCACGGCGACGGATGCCAGGAGGGCCGCCGGCGGGGCGTTGGCGAAGACCTCTCTCAGGCGCCCCAGCGTGCCATCGTCGGCCAGCCCTGCGATATGGACCGAGGTGTCGAGCGCGTGGCTGAGGAGCAGCATGGCGACGGCGGCCAGCGCGAGAACGCCCGGGCCGGCCGCGCTGGGCGCGAGCCGGAGCGCTTCCCGCGCCGGCGCCCGCAGCGAGCGCAGCGCCGACAGGACGACGAGGATCTCGGTGACTGCGATCGCGCCCACGACCGCCAGGAGCCCGGGGATCGTGGCGGCCGTTGCGAGGAGCACCGCCGTCGATCCGGGCGGCACCTTCCCGGCCTGGAGCCAGGCCACCGCGTAGAGCGCCAGTCCCGATGCCGCGTAGCCCATCGTCACGGCGAACATGAAGACGACGAACGCGGTCCAGGCGGGAATCTCGGGCCCGCCGCGCGCAGGGCGATCCGGTGGCGCCGGGCCGGGCCCGTTCATACGTGATTCCGGAGCATGAGTTCCCTGGGATGCGGGTTCAGGTAGAGCTGCCCGGCGAGATAGGGCTCGTCGTACTTGCGGACGTAGTGATTGATGAGCGTGATGGGCACGATGAGCGGAAGCAGACCCCGGTGATACTCCTCGATGAGCGCGGCGAGTTCGGTTCTTTCGTCACGCGTGATCTGCTTCCTGAAATATCCCGCAACGTGTTGCAGCACGTTGGTGTTGCGCTTTGTGGTGGCCTGATGGGCCAGCCCCTCGAAGAAAAGGGCGGCGTAACTCTCGGCCAGCGCCGCCGGCCGTTGCTTCTTCGCCGAGGCGACCAGACGGCCGAGCCGGCGGTAGTGATCGGGGCTGTGCGCCATGAGGAGGAGCTTGTGGGCCGTATGAAAGGCCACAAGCCGCCCCGCCGTGATGCCCGCCGCGAGCAGCGCCCGCCAGCGGTGGTAGCAGAAGACGCGCTCGACGAAGTTTTCCCGAAGCTTCGCATCCTTCAGCCGCCCTTCCTCCTCGACGGGCAGGTGCGGCAACCCCTCGATCAAATGGCGCGCGAAGATGCCGCGTGCGTTCTTGCCGACGAAGCTGCCCGAGCGGTTGTAAGTCTTCACGCGCTCCATGCCGCAGGAGGGGGATTTGGCCTTGAGCAGGTAGCCCGACAGATCAAGCCGCGCGAGCGCCTTTACCCGCGCCTGCGAGTAGCGCTCCATCCTCCGGGTGTGATCCTCGCCGGACCGGACGCCCACCATCAGGGGCCGGTCCACGTCTCCGACCAGGCGCACCGGTTCCCGGGGGACCCCCATGCCGGACTCCAGTTCCGGGCAGACCGGCGTGTATTCGAAGTAATCGCCGAGGACGTCGGTGATGAGACGGTCGCGCCTGTGACCGCCGTCGTGGCGCACCTCGGCGCCCAGAAGGCAACTCGAGATGCCGATGCGGATGGCTTCCGGGGATCGCGCGGGCGCCACCACTTTTCAGTGCGCGTGCACGTAGAGCGCGAGCTGGTGGCCGAGGGTGACGACGACGGCGAGGATGCCGCCCCACAGGAGCAAGCTCAGGATGAACGTGGCGGCCCAGTTCCCGCCGCCCTTTTCCGCGTGAACCATATCAATCCTCCCTCTTTGCTGTCCGACGCCTGCTGGCGCGGGCGCCGATTGCGCGGCATCATAGCGTATGCGCGCGCCGCGGAACACCCCCGCCCGGCGGAGCGCCAGGAGCGCCCATGCCTTCTCTCAGCTTCCGTCCCGCCCTGGTGCCGGCACTCGCCTCCGCGGCGGGTTTCGCGCTTCTTCTCACGCTGGGCTTCTGGCAGCTCTCGCGCCACCACGAGACGCAGGATCTCATGACGCTGGCCCAGGCGCGCCTCGCAGCGCCGCCGATTGCCCTCGCCGAAGCCCTGGCCGATCCCGAGGCCAACGCGTGGCGGCGCGTGCGCGCCCGCGGCACCTATCGCCTCGACGACACCGTCCTCGTGCTGGCCCGCCGCCCCAACGCCAGCGGCTCACTGGTCGTGAGTCCCCTCGTTGTCGAGGACATTCCGCGGCAGGACGGCGCGCCGGTGGCGATCCTGGTCGACCGGGGCTGGATCAGCTTTCGCGACGAGGAGAAGGCGCTGGCCGAGCGCGGGGATCGCGGGCCGCTCGATGTAATCGGCTCGCTCGTGCCGGCTAGAGCGCGCGGGCGGGGGGGAGATGCGCCGTCGCAAGCGGCCGCACCCGAGAAGCATCGCCGCTGGCTCAAGTTCGACGTGCCGGGGCTCGAGGCGCAGATCGGGCGCCCCGTGGCGCCGGTGGTGCTCAAACGGGGAGACGTCGACGATGGGGACTATCCGGAAGGCGAGTGGGCGGTGCCGCGGCCGCGCGTGAACCACCTGGAGTACGCCTGGACCTGGTTCCTCACGGCCGCGATACTGGCGGGTGTTTTCCTGTCAGCGAGTTTGAAGCGCGCGCCCCCGCCGCCGCCTTCTGCGCCACCTTCACCTGCGGCGCCCTGAGGATTGCCCGCCCCGCGTTGCAGCCTCGTCCAGCCCCCCCCGCTCGCCTCAGGACGGGGGCGACGCGCCGGGAGTCGGATTTTGCACCACCATGTAAACGACGCTGCTTCCGCTGTGGAACGGCTGATACCAGGTGTTTCCGTACACGTAATACTGGGTGCCGTTGATCGTCTGCTGCGTCTCGCCCTGGGGAAGCACCTTCACCGTGGCGCCGACAGGGGGCGCCACGACCTGGTACCCCCCGCTCGAGGCGGGGGTGTAGTACGCGCCGTCCCCGTAGTAGTAGGGCGATGACCCGGAATACACCGTGCTGACCGTCGGCGGGAGGGCCTGGACGACCGCGCCCGCCGGCGCGGCCACGACCGTGTACCCATTGCCCGATGAGGCGTAGTAGATCCCGTTCGCGTAGTAGTAGTTGGTGCCTGCTACCACCACGGTGGTCGAGTTGTTGGGAATCGATGCCACCGCCGCTCCGAGGACGAAACCAGCCACCCCCGCAGCCGCGGCGTTCCCGTAGGCACCGCCCCAGTGATTGTCCCAGTCGTTATAGTTCCCGTAGTTGTTGTAGGTGTTGTGGTAAGTGTTCCCGTAATCGGTGTTCCCGTCGTTGTCCCAGTCCTTCGCGGCCTGGTTGGCGCTCTGCTGCCGGTTCTGCTGGTTCTGCGAAGAGGTGCCCTGCCGGTTCTGCTGATTCTGCGAAACGGAGCTCTGCCGGTTCTGCTGGTTTTCCGACATGCTTCCCTGCTGGGAACCGGCGTTCTGGCCAAAGCTTCCCGATCCGCCCCCCTGCGCGTGCTGCGAGGCGGCGGCTCCCTGGGCGTGGCTGCCGCCCCCGCCCCCGCCGCCGAATCCGCCCCCGCCTCCGCCGAATCCGCCGCCGTGGGATCCACCACCCCCGAATCCGCCTCCCCCGAATCCGCCGCCGCCGAATCCGCCGCCCCCTCCGCCGAACCCCCCACCGTGGGATCCGCC
>JAUYMQ010000010.1 GCA_030698575.1 Deltaproteobacteria bacterium | reverse complement strand
GGCGTGTCCGAAACGCGCCAGTCGCTCCCCGCCCCGCAGATTGGCGGGCCACATCGCGGAAAGCGCCCCAAAGACAGTCCGGCGGAGGGAAAGCGGCAGGAAGTCGAATCGCGCGAAATCCCGGTCCACCCGGTAGCGCTCATACCCCGCGAACAGCTCGTCGCCGCCGTCGCCGGAAAGCGCCACGGTGACACGCTCACGCGCCAGCTTCGACAGGAGAAAGGTCGGCACGCTCGAAATGTCGCCGAAAGGCTCGTCGAAGAATCCCACGACGTCGTCAAGCAGGCTCAGATCTCCCGACCGGACGACCCGCTCGCGATGATCGGTGGCGTGGCGCTTCGACGTCAGCCGCGCATAGCGCAGTTCGTCGAAGGCTTCTTCCTCGAACCCAATCGAAAAAGTCTTGACCGGCTCCGCCATCGCGCCCGCCATGGCGGCCACGACGCTGCTGGAATCGATGCCGCCCGACAGGAACGCGCCCAGCGGCACGTCGGAAACCAGCCGGACACGCACCGCATCATCCAGTCGCTCGAGAAGTCGCTCCGCGAGGGCCGGATCCTCCGCCGCCGCCTCGTCGGGCTCTGGCACGTCCCAGTAGGCTCGCACCGAAATCTGCCCGTCAGTCGCCTCGAGGATGTGTCCGGCCGGCAGCTTCCGGATGTCCCGGAAGATCGTCAGCGGATCCGGGATGTAGCGATAGGTGAAGAAGTAATCGAGGGCCTCCAGATCCATCTCGCGCGACACCTTGGGGTGGCAGAGGATCGACTTGATCTCTGATCCGAAGACGAGCGCGCCCCCCTGGAAGGTGTAGTGGAGCGGCTTGATGCCGAGCCGATCGCGCGCGAGCAGAAGCGTGCGGGCGCGGCTGTCCCACAGCGCGAAAGCGAACATGCCGCGGAAACGCTGAACGCACTCCGAGCCGTCCTCCTCGTAGGCGTGCACGATCACTTCCGAGTCGGACTTGGTCCTGAAGGTGTGCCCGCGGCTTTCGAGATCGCGGCGCAGCTCCCGGAAATTGTAGATCTCCCCGTTGTAGACCGCGTGGATCGTGCCGTCCTCATTCGAAACCGGCTGCCGGCCCGTACTGAGATCGATGATCGAGAGTCGCCGCATTCCGAGCGCCACGACGGAATCCTCGAAGAACCCGTCATCGTCCGGCCCCCGGTGGCGGATCACGCCCGCCATGCGGCGGAGGACGTCTGTTGACAGACCGACGCTGTGACGAGGATCATAGATTCCGGCTATTCCACACATCGTCAGTCCTTGCCCGCCTCGCCCGCCGCCGGGGCGTCATCGCCCTTGCGGAGAACGAAGCACCAGGAGTAGGCCACCGCCCGGGCCCACCGCGACTCGCCGTGGCGCCGGAGCGTGCCCGCCAGCGCCCCCTGGGCAGCCCGGTCCGCGCCGTCGGAGATCATTTCGAGAAGGCAGGTGGGGGCAATGCGCGTGACAAAGGCGCGTTCCACCACGAGCCCTTCCGCCTCGAACAGCCTCCGCCAGCGCCGGTACCGGTGGGCCCGGAGCTCCTCGGAGGACGAGCGGTAGTAACCGTGCGGCCGCGGGAAGGGGAAGGTGGGATGGTAGACCCGGAAAAACTTCCGGATCTTGTCTCCGACCCCCTCTTCCGGGGCGGGTGCGGCGGCGGACCCGGCGGCCTCTGCCCCGGGCCGCGGGGCCGCGTCCCGGGCCGGCGCGCGGCCGATTCTTTGCGCAAGAAAACGGTAGGCGCTGCGCAGGGTTCCCCAGATCAGGATGAAGTAGTAGTTGAAGGGCGCGTACACCCGCTCCATCCAGCCGGGCACGAGCGCGATGATGAGGCCGTCGGGGCGCGTCACGCGCTTCATCTCCCGGACGGCGCGCGGGCGATCCGGGACGTGCTCGAGCACGTAGCTCGAAAGCACCAGATCGAAGCTCCCGTCATTGAAGCAAAGCGACTCGCCGCTGCAGCCGAGGAAGCGCAGGTTCGGGGCGCGGAGGGTCCGGGCCAGCCTGCCCGGCGCCTCGAGACCACGGGAGTGCGTGAGATCGTCCGGCGCCGCCATGTCGATCCCCACGGCCAGCTTCCCCTCGCGCGCAAGCAGCGCTGTGAGAAACCCGCCGCCGCAGCCGACCTCGAGGGTGCTGCCCGCGGGCACCGGGACGTGGTGGAACAGAACCTCGAACTCGGCGCGGCGCTGCAGGAAGCTGCGCGCGTCGAGCCCCGCACCGTCCGCGAAGCTGCAAAGTTCCTCGAAGGTCGCCTCCCACAAAGTCCTGCTCCGCGCCTCTACTTGTAGTAAGCCAGCATCGCCATGCGATAGTAACGGCCGAGCCACGGCATGTGCGTGGCGATGGCCGTGTCGAGGCGGCGCAGGGGGGAGTTGGGCATCTGCCGCCCCATCGCCTGCTCGATCATGCTGAACAGGTAGTAGGGGGTAACCGTGTGCCGCGAGAACGGTTCTCCGAACAGCTCGATGTCCTTCATCTTGAGCGGGATGTCGGTGGCGTGTCCTTCCTTGTTCGGATAGGGAAGGTACTTGCGCGCGAACTCGAGGGGGTAGTTGTGCCCCAGCGGCTCGTTGAAAATTGCGACGCCGCCTGGCTTCAGCACGCGGTAGAGCGCGTCACGCGACCCCGGCAGATCGACATGGTGGAGCACGCCGAACCC
>JAUYMQ010000049.1 GCA_030698575.1 Deltaproteobacteria bacterium | reverse complement strand
GAATCTCTTTGGCCGTGCGCAATTGATCGTTCCTCCGGTCAACTCGCGAGACGCCAATCTGCCATTCAGCGATTATGTGGAGTATGCCGGCCTTCCTGGGAATGATCCTCGCAGCGTCAACGCGCATAGGGTTTCGGAAGGCATTGTCCGGATCGTCGAGGTCGAAGGCCCGGTGGTTGCGAAGCGAGCCTACGACATTTACCTGAGGGGCTGCGGCATCAAGCGAATGGGCCATGAACTCAAGAGCACTATGAACAAGGCGCTTGCGAACGCCATTCGAGAACAGCGTCTTGTTTCCGAGAATGAGGTGAGTGAAAGGGGCCTGCTATTCTCCGTCGTCAGAATGAACGGAAGCCCACCGATCAAGTTGCGAACCAGGGGGCCGCGATCATTCGAGGAGATTCCACCGAGCGAGCTGCAAGTTGTCGCCAGGTATCTGTTGGAGCGGCACAGGTTTCCATCTGGTAGTGACGAGCATCTGCGTGCGGTCTTGGAGTGCTTTGATCTCAAAAGGCTGACCACGCAGGTCGGCACGACGTTGCTGGAAGTCTTGGAGAGGAGCTTCCCGTACGTGGACGAGTTCCTGAGTGGTATACGCAAATAGCGTGTCGCATGACTCCGCATGGTGCTAGAGCAGGCTGCGGTGCTCTCGCAGGAATGGGCGGCCACATCATGTGGGCGCCTAACACCTATAAGGCCTCCCCCCGTCAAGGGGTAAGAGTCTCCTCATCGGCCGACTCGATCGGCCGCGTTGAGTCTTGAACGGGCGGCTTGGCAGCGACACTGTGCTCCGACTTCGTTTCTCTATGCTGGCGGGGAGCTGAAGCTCCGCACCCAACACCTATCGAGGCTCGATCTCCGCCAGGGCGGAGAGCAGAAGCTAGGCTCCTGCGGCCTAGAAACTCATCCGTGCCCTCGTACCGGCCTATTCAAGACGAGCGACCTCGAAGGTCCGTTGTCTGCAGGCTCGGGGGAGGGGCGAAGCATCGTGAAGCCGCGTGCGCCGCTCGCGATGGGTGCGGAAGGAGAGCGGGCGTCCAATCAAACGCCGGGGCTGCCGGACCTTGGGGCTCATGATCGACGCCTCCCGCGATTGAAGACGCATGGGAACGAAGCGATCGGAACGAGCTCAGGTCCCTCAGGCTCGAGTTAGACAATGGGCTCACCCGCTCTCCTCCCTCAGGCGTGTGCCAAGAACTTCTCCAAGTCGAAGGCCCGGCCGCGGGCCAGCATGTGGTAGGCGGCCCGTCCGAGCTTGTGGGCCAGGATGGAGAGGGCCTTGCCCTTTCCGTGCCGCTTTTGGAGGCGAGCCAAGAGCTTTTTCCCCTCGGCGCGGTGGCGGAGGAACAGGATGGCGGCCTCGGAGAAGGCCCATTTCAGGTGGACGTTGCCGATCTTCTTGCCGCCGCTCCCGAGCTTCTTCCCGCCCGACTCTTTGGTGCATCGGACCAGCCGGGCGTAGGAGGCGAACTCCTGGACGTGGGCGAAGCGGCGGATGTCATGGATCTCATAGAGGATAGTCAGGGCCAGGACCTTGCCCACGCCGGGGATAGAGCGCAGGAGCTGGAAGCCCTGGGGCGCGTGCTGCTTGGCCTGGCGGACGAGGTAGAGTTCGAGCTCCTGAATGAGCGCGTCGTAGCGCTCGATCAGGGCGAGATCGACCTCGATGCTCTTTCGGACGGCGACCTCCTCGAAGTGCTCGGCGACCCCTTCGCGGTTGGCGGGGTAAGCGATCCGCTTACCGAAGTCCGGCAGGTTGTACTGGTGGTTCGTGTTCTGGATGTGGGCCAGGAGCTGTCCGCGCTTGCGTACGAGATGGAGGCGGCGCCGGAGGAGATCGCGCGTGGCGCGCATGCCGGCGGGGTAGACGTAGGCCTGGGGAAGCATGCCTCCTCGAAGCATCGATGCGATCTTGAGGGCGTCGATCCGGTCGTTCTTGGCCTTGCCGCCGTGGATGGCCTTCATGTAGAGGGCGTGGCCGAGGACGAAGGTGATGCCCTCCCGGGCGCACAGGTCGGCGAGCCAGTACCAGGTGAAGATGCACTCGACGGCCACGGCGAGGTCCTCCCGGTAGGGAGCGACCGCCTGGAGGAAGGCTTCCGGCGTGGATTTCACGTTGCGGTGCAGGAGGACCTCGCCGGCCTGGTCGAGGATGCAGAGGTACATGGTTCGGGCGTGCAGATCGATTCCGCAGTAGTAGCGGTGCTGCTTGGTGTAAAATCGCATCGGTTCTCCTCCTGCGCGGGATGCGCGTTGGTGACTCGCACCCAGCCTACCCCAAGTGGGGTAGGCGCAGGGGGAGGCCTTGATCAGTATCAAGCCGGCGAAGGTGGCGGTCCGCTTCGCGGCTCGCAGCTTGCCGCCCATCCGTTGGGCGGCGCAATGAAGCTGGAAGCCGTTAGAGCTGGGCTCCGATTCGACCAGACGGCATTCTCGAACGAGATTATCAACGGCCGAGCTCTCTCACTGACGGCGGGCTACACATGTCCCCGTTGCGCCCGGCAGGTGGGATTCCTGAAGGAAAACTTTGAGCAGCGCGCCCCAAGACAGATTTCAAATCTCTCGCTGGAAGTTCAGCGCGCGTTTAATGAGTGGGCCGCGCAAAACGGTGAGGCAGGCAATCCCTTCCTCGACTGGGAGTGTCCGGGTTGCAGCCTCTCAGTCCGCGTTTATGCGCTTCGCTGGGCTGGGGGCCGACACGGTGACTCTGGTGTCAATCTCACGATGGTGCTCGAGGCGGGGTGAGATCGCTAGGCTGCTGAAGGCGTTGCCTTATGGAGCGCCTCCCAACTATTCGCTTCAGCGGGGGCCGCTTTGCGGCGCCACTGTGCTCAATCGTTAGGCGGAGGGAGCGGACTGATGTCTGGACTCGTTCGAATCGAAGAGGGTAGCGACGCTGCGCCGGTGTATTGCCTGTCCTCTCATCGGCGGACGATCACTGAAACCGACATCGTGAACTTCGTGAATCTGACAGGTCTTCACGAACCACCGTTCATCGACATGGAGTGGGTCAAGGAGAACATGCCGGGCGAGCACAACAAGCGCTTTGCACCAGCACCCTTCTTGATTTCCCTTGGAATGGGCCTCGTGGCCACCTCGATCACGGATCTCGTTGCTACGATCTCCAGGAATGAAGGTCTTGGCCCTTTCCACGGGATGGTCGGGCTCGAGGCCAGGGTCCAGCGCCCTGCCTTTCCGGGGGACACACTGTGTGTGGACCTCGAGGGACGGGTTGATCGGGAGACTGAACGTGGACGGACACTCGTCGACCTGAAGCATGTGCTCAAGAATCAACGGGGCGAAACCGTCCTTGTCTTCACGGAGAAGCTAATTTTCGATAAGAGGATGTAACCGTCGCGTGGGCGGGGCATCGTACCCAGCTTATCAGCGATCCCTTGGGTAGCCGGGAGAAGTCCGTGGCGCTGTTCATGAAGAACCTGCTCTTCACGCTCCTCGTACCAGGGACGGTTGCGGTACTTGTCCCGCTCCGGGCCTTCACCCATTCAGCCCCGACCTTCTCGCTACAATCGGTCGGAGCCGGGGCACTATTGCTGGTCGGCGGCTCGATTTACGCATGGTGCCTGTGGGACTTCGCGGTTACCGGCCGTGGAACCCCGGCGCCCATTGATCCCCCGAAAACTCTGGTAGTGCGCGGGCTCTACAAGTACACGCGTAATCCCATGTATGTCGGGGTGCTTTCTGTCATTGGCGGCTGGGCCCTGTTGTTTCGTTCCTTCAACATTTTTATTTACGGCATCTGCGTGGCAGCAACCTTTAATCTGTTCGTGCGGCTCTATGAAGAGCCCCATCTAAAGCGCACCTTCGGGGCCGCCTACGAAAACTACTGCGCCCGGGTTCATCGGTGGTTGCCGTTCCTCTAGGCGGGACGAACATCTCATTGGAGGGAACCTGTGAGCACCATTCGCGTCGCGGTGGGAGAGATGGACGCGAAGCTGTTGCCGGGAACGGAGAGTTGGGTGAAGCTGATCGCCGACCTCGACCGCGCTCAACCGGACATCTTCGTGTTGAACGAACTTCCGTTCGGGCCCTGGCTGGCAGCCAGGTCGTCATTTGATCCCGTCGCCTGGAAGCAATCGGTTGCTGACCACGAAGCCGGCATCAGTGCGCTCCACGAACTCGGTGTCGGGATCATACTCGGGACCCGTTCGGTCGAGCGCCAGAGGCGGCGCTGCAATGAAGGGATCGTCTGGACGGGCCAGGAGGGAATTCAGGCCACCCATACGAAACAGTACATTCCGAATACGCCGCCGAGCTATTGTGAGACGGTTTGGTATGAGCCTGGTGAGCGCAAGTTCGAGATCGTTCAAGC
>JAUYMQ010000041.1 GCA_030698575.1 Deltaproteobacteria bacterium | reverse complement strand
CCTTGAAGTGCAGGCCGGGCCCTACCGTCCGGACCACCGCCCCGAACCGCTGCACCACGCCCGTCTCCTCGGGCTGCACCGTGAACCAGCTCGACCAGAGCAGGATCATCACGAGCACGATACCCACGCCTACGGTAATCTGCCCACCCCGGAACCCGCGGAAGCGATCCCGCAACTCCCGGAGCGTGCGTTCGAGATCGGGCGGTGGCCAGCGGGTCCCGCCGGGGTTCTCCGGGTCATAGGCTGACATGGTCATCCTCCCTGGCCAGCCGTGGCTAGCCGCGCGGCGTGGGTGGTCTGTCCGTCTTCAGTTCACTCTCCGAGACCAGGCGAGCTGCAAGAAAAAGACCATGTGTGGCGCCCTCCGATCTCGTCCCTGCGCCTGGGGCGCGTAGTCGTGCCGAGTCCGCAGCTCGATCGGAGGAAGGGCGAGGCCCGCCACACCATTCCGGCACAACGCGCTCATTACCCAGCGCCTCCGGGACTACCTCTCTCCTGATTCAGCTCATGCAGTAATTCGCCGCCGGCCTTCCTTCCCGGCCCAGGGTCGCGGGGTCCGCCGACAGAGTGTCGCGCGAACGACATGTTGTCGTGCGCCACCTTCGCCGGAGAGCGCCTATTCCTCACGGCAAACCTCCCAACAGCTCCACTTTCCACACCTGCGCGCCCATCCGAACTGGTCGCATACGTGGCCGGCGCTTGCCCATGCATTACACGATGTCACACGAAGGTTGTCCGCGCGAAGAGCGCCGGGATCCCCAAGCCTGCGCCCGTCGTCATGGTCATCGACGATGACGGAGAGATGCGCGCGGTGCTCCGAGACTTCCTTGCACGGGAGGGCTTTGACGTACACGAGGAGGCAGGAGGCGAAGGCCTCGTCGTCGCGCTCGAGTCGCCGCACCCGGCGGTTATCCTTCGTGGTGTCGTCCCGAGAGCCCTACCTCCACGAGATGGACGCCCCCCTTCGGTAACGGATATTTTGAGTCGATGCGGGCCCTTGCCCACGGGTCCGGCACCGACTACCATGGGCGCGTCAGAGGCTTCCCCATGGGTCTGCGCTTCCGGCTCTTCCTGCTCGTCATCCTCCCGACGGCCCTGGTCCTTGGGAGCTACGGCGTCATGCGCATTCGCGTGGAGACCCGGCAGGCGGCCGAGGCCGAGCGCCGCCAGAGCGCCGTGACCGCCCGGGCCGTGCAGATCGCCATCGAGCACGACCTGCGAGACCGCCAGATCGCCGACATCCAGAGCCTCGTCTCCGAGCTGGTGATGAGCCACGCGCAGATCGAGCGCATCCTGGTCGTGGACCGCGCGCTGAGGCCGCTGGCCGCCCAGCCGCCGCAGACCGCTCCGCGGCTGGACCGCCTCCGGGAGGTTCTCGCCACCGGCCAGGTCCGCCACGACGTCGAGCAGCCCAACATCACCCGGTACGCGCTACCGCTGCGGGCGCCGCGGGGTGGCGTCCTCGGGGCGGTGGAGATCGCCTTCACGACCTCCTTGCCCGAGGAGAGCCTCATCCGCACGATCTGGGACGTGGGCCCCCGCATCGCGGTGATCGTGCTCTTCGTGACGGCCCTGACGCTCCTGGCAATCCACCTGCATCTGATCCGGCCCCTGGGCCGACTGACGGCCTCGATCCAGGCCGTGGGCGAGGGACGTCCCGGACCGCCCCTGCCGGCATCGCGACGCGACGAGCTGGGGATGGTGGCGCGGTCGTTCAACCGGATGGTCGAGCAGCTGCAGGCCGCGCGCTCCGGGCTCGTGGACGAGACGGAGCGCGCCCTGGAGCTGGAGAAGCAGCTGCGCCGAGTGGAGACCCTGGCCGTGGCCGGCAAGCTCACCTCGGCGCTGGCCCACGAGGTCGGCACGCCGCTCAACATCATCTCGGGGCGGGCCGAGATGGCGCTGCGGGCGCTGCCCCCGGACCACCCCGCCCGCGGAGAGCTCACGGTGATCGCCGCCCAGGCCGAGCGCATCTCGAACACCATTCGCTCCGTGCTCGACACCGTGCGCGGCCACAAGCCGGAGATGCAGCGCGTGGAGCTGCCACGCCTGCTCCCGCAGCTCGGCGGCCTGATGGGCCACGAGGCCAGACGGCGGAGCATCGTCCTGGAGGCGCCGGTACCCCGGGGCCTGCCGCCCCTGCTCGCGGACCCGGGCCAGCTCCAGCAGGTGCTCCTGAATCTCCTCTCCAACGCCCTCGATGCGACCCCGGCAGGCGGCCGGGTGAGGATCGAGGCCCGGGCCAGCCGGCAGGCGGACGGGCGGGCCGGTGTCGCCGTGACGGTGTCGGACAGCGGCGCGGGCATTCCGGCGGAGATCCAGGGGCGCATCTTCGAACCCTTCTTCACGACAAAGCCCGTGGGCCAGGGCACGGGGCTCGGGCTCGCCATCTGCCGCGACATCGTCCGCGAGCATGGCGGCACCATCGACGTGCAGAGCGAGGAGGGCCGGGGCGCGACCTTCGAGGTGTGGCTGCCGGTGGCGGAGGCGAGCGCATGAGCACGGCCCGCGTCCTCATCGTGGACGACGATCCCGAGATGCTTTCCATGCTGCGCGGGCACCTCGAGGGCGAGGGCTTCACCGTCCTCACTGCGGCCGGCGGGCGCGAGGGCGTGGCTGTGCTCGAGCGCGAGGAGTGCGACGTGATCTTCACGGATCTCGTCATGGACGACAGCGGGGGCATGGAGATCCTCGCCGCCGCCCAGCGCCAGCGCCCGAACGCGCGCGTGATCCTCATGACCGCCTTCGGCAGTCTCGAGACGGCCATCGAGGCCATGCGCCACGGGGCCTACGACTACCTCACCAAGCCGTTCAAGCTCGCCGAGGTCACGCTCACGGTGCACCGCGCCCTCGAGGACAGCCGGCTCCGCCGGGAGAACCAGCGGCTGCGCGCCCACGTGGAGCAGGAGCAGGGCATCGGGCGGCTGCTGGGCCAGTCGCCGCAGCTCCGCGCGGTGCTCGACCAGATCCGCGCCGTCGCCGACAGCGA
>JAUYMQ010000019.1 GCA_030698575.1 Deltaproteobacteria bacterium | reverse complement strand
GCCTTCCTTGAAAGGTCACGACTGTCCAGGTCACGATTGTTTGGGTCACGACGGGGCGCAGCCCGACCCGCGTCCCCACTTCTCCTATCGGCAGGCGGCCTGCCCGGGTGGAGCGGAATGTGGCGGGAAGCGTGCGTTGCGCGAGAAGGGCTGAAGTAATAGGATTTCCAGGAACTTGGGGGCAGTGCGGCGCGTCAGGCGGCAGCCTGCCCAGGGAGGGCCTCTTTTGCGCCGATTCGAAAAGTTCATCGACGGGCCCCTGGCCGTCCGGCCGGGCGGGGGCTCAGACAAGGTCATGCCGCTTGCCGAAGCGGTTCGGCGGTTCGTTCGCCCGGGGATGATGGTGCACATCCTCTCGACGACCAGCCGCCCTCACGCATCGATGCTGGAACTGGTGCGGCAGTTTGCAGGGCGGGATCCGGGGTTCACCCTCGTGACCATCAGCGCGACCGGGATCTCCGTCGCCCTCGTGCATGCCGGCCTCTTGAAGCGGGTCATCACCACTTTTTGCGGGGACTCCTATCCCACACCGGGGCCGAACCCGGTCTACCTGAAGGCCTACCGCGAGAAAACGCTCGAGATCGAGAACTGGTCGATGCTAACGCTCCCGCTCCGACTCAAGGCCGGCGCGATGGGCGTTCCCTGGCACCCGACGCGGTCGCTGGTGGGCAGCAGCATGGCGGAGGAAAATCGCGATTTTTTTCAGGTGCTGGACGAGGATGCCTCGGTGGGCATGGTCCGCGCCCTCGAGCCCGACGTGAGTTTCGTGCACGCCTGGGCCGCCGATCCGGCGGGCAACGCCATTATCGCGCCCCCCTATGGCGAGGACATCTACGGTGCTCTGGCGGCGAAGGAAGGCGCGATCCTGAGCGTCGAGCGGGTGGTGTCGGCGGACTTTCTGCGGCGCAACAATCACCTCGTGCGAATTCCCTCCTACGCCGTGCGCGCCGTCTGTCTCGCGCCCTTCGGCGCCCATCCCGCCGGCATGTCGAACCGGGGAATTCCGGAACTGGAGGCCTACGCCGAGGACTACACGTTCCTGAACGAGATCCGGATGGCCTCGCGATCGGAACGGGATCTCGATCGGTGGGTGAAGGACTGGGTCCTCGACCTCCCCGATCACGACGCCTACCTCAGAAAGCTCGGCCCCGACCGAATTCACTTCCTCAAGGGGAAGGCCGATGGGGATTCCTGGCGGCCCGAGCTGGAGGAGCTTTCGGCGCAGATTGATCTCGACGCGCCTCCGACCGCCGTCGAAACGATGATCGCGGCGGCCGGCCGGCGCATAGTCGAGCGGTCGCGGGAGGCTGCTTACCAGACAATCCTGGCCGGCGTCGGCGCCTCCAATCTGGCCGCCTGGCTCGCGAACGTGAAGTTGCAGGAGCAAGGTGTGGACAGCGAGCTGATGGCCGAGCTCGGCTTCTACGGCTACTCCCCGCGCCCCGCAGACCCTTTCATCTTCAACTTCCGCAATCTTCCCACCTGCAAGCTGCTGACGGGGATCGAGACGACCATGGGCATCTTCATGGGTGGAAGGAACAATCGGTGCATCGGGGCGCTGGGGGCGGGGCAGGTGGATCGCCGGGGCAACCTGAACTCGACGAAGATACCGGGAGAAACCTATCTCGTGGGCAGCGGCGGTGCGAACGACATCGCGAGCGCGGCCCGGGAGGTGGTGGTGTGCGCGCGGCAGGACGTGGCGCGATTTCCCGAACACGTGCCCTACATCACGAGCCCCGGCAGGAATGTGAGCACGGTGGTGACCGATCTGGGCGTGATGGAGCGCCCCTGGCCTCTCGAAGCCGGGAGCGAGCTGGTTCTGACAGGGGTTTTTCCGGACGGGAGTTCAACGGTGGATGAGCTTGCCCGGCGGGCCGCGGCGCGTTGCGGCTGGCCGTTGCGGGTGGCCGCGGACGTCGCCCTCGTCCCTCCCGCCACGCCGGAGGAAACGGCGCTGCTCCGCCTGTTCGATCCCCGGCGGCAGTTCCTCGGCAAGGCCGACCCGATCTGAAAGGCCGTCAGGACGCGGGGAGCGTCACGGTGAAAGCGGTTCCCCGCCCCACCTCGCTCTCTACCTCGATGCTTCCCTGATGAATCGAAACAATCGAGCGGGCCACCGCCAGTCCCAGCCCTGTGCCCTTGCCCGGCTCTTTGGTAGTGAAGAAGGGGAGGAAGATGCGCGACAGATTTTCCTTCGGAATCCCGCATCCCGTGTCCGAGATTCGGATGGCCACGCTCGGCAACCCTGAAGTCCCGTTCTCCTGAGAGGCATCGGGCGCCGAGAGGACATTCAGGCGGGGGGCGAAGGAATCCGCCCCGTGGCTGGTCTCGATGATGACCTTGCCGTCGCCCTCGATGGCGTCGAGCGCATTCATGACGATGTTCAGCAGGAGCTGCTGAAGCCCGTTCTGGAGTAGCCTGAGCTTGGGAAGATCCTTCGTATAGCGCCGGACGAGTTGCACACCCTCCCGCGAATGCAACTGTTCCACCAGCATGAGCATCTCTTCCACGACCTCGTTCGGGTTCGCGAGTGCCCACTGCTCGCCGCGGGGCGCGGAGATCCGCCCCAGGCCTTTGACCACCTCGCCGATTCGATCGCTTACCCGCTTCATCTGCTCGTATCGCGCGCGATCCGGGTCGTCGGGGCCTGCCCGTTCCAGCAACCACTGGATGTTTCCCGATAGCACGGTGAGCGGATTGTTGATCTCGTGGGCCACGCCTGCCGCCAGGGTCCCCACCTCGGCCATCCGCTGCGTCTGGACGATCTCTTCCTGGAGGCTGCGCGCCTCGGTGACATCCTGGGCCACGCCGATCCAGTTGCGGCCTGTTCCATCAGGGTCGGGTGAGGGGGAGAGATGGATCGCGATGAGCCTGTTCTGTCCATCCTTGCGGTGAACGAGATGCTCTCCCTGATAATCCTCCAGAGGGCCCTCCCCCGAAATTCGATACAGGATCGCGGGGAGTCCCCCCCCGGGATCTCCCTCGGCGAGAAGGAGACCGAGGCTCTTACCCAGCACCTCCTGCGAGGAATAGCCGGCGAGACTTTCTGCCCCCTTGCTCCAGAACCTGATACTCCCGGCCTCGTCGATCACGAGGACCGCATCGGGCACCTGACTGAGGATCTGCGCGTGGTAGCGCAATTCCTCGGCGCGCTTTCGTGGCGTGATGTCGTTGAAGGTGGCGACCACCCCGACCATTCGCCCTTCCTCGATGATAGGCGTGCAAATGCACTCCACGGGGAACGTGGAGCCGTCCT
>JAUYMQ010000075.1 GCA_030698575.1 Deltaproteobacteria bacterium | reverse complement strand
ATGAGCAGGCGCTTGCGGCGCTGCGCGCAGCCGTGGCCCGGGATCCGGCAAACGCTCGCGCCCGGCTGTTGCTTTCACGGCTTCTCCTGGACACCAATCATCCGAACGATGCCCTCGCCTCCTACCGCATTTTCCTCCAGCGCTTTCCCGACGCCCCCGGGGCGCGCACGGCGAAGCGCCGCGTGGAGGAGCTCGAAAAGGTCCTCGCGCGGCAGTGATCTCTCGCCGGCCCCGCAGCCTGGCCAACGCAAAGACCCGGGCGGCGCCCGGGTCTTTGTTGTTTCAAAGCGTAATTCAGGGAAGGCCCGAGGTCAGGGCGCTTTGCCGATGCTCCCGAGGTAGCTCATGACTTCCTGGGAACCGTAGAAGTCATCGAACAGCTCCTTCCAGCCCGGGAGGAACGTGTCGTAGGTGTCCTTGGCGATCTGATTCCGGTTGACGAGCGCCTTCAGCCCGAACATGCTGGGCGACTCGAACTTCGAACTCGTCTCCTTCATCCAGATCTGATTGGCGTCCTTGTCATAGGCCGTGAGCTGGAACTTCCCGATGGCGGTCACGTGCACGATGATGCCGATGCCGTGAACCTGCGTGATCACGTCGGTCACCTTCGGCTCGAGCTGGATGTCGGCATCAGTCCTGGCGCCGACAGTTTCACCCTCGACCACGCTGTCGAACATCTGCGAGACGGCCGCCTTGTTGACACCGACGAGCGAATCACCGCTCTTCACGGTCACCTTGATGCCGAGCTTCGAGGCGGAGTCTTTGCGCTCGCGCTGATCCGGCGCGATGATCAGGGCCGCGGTAGCGGGAATCTTGGGGTGTCCGGCAAGAAGTTTTGAGGCATCCGCGTTGTAGTCGGTGTCCACGCTGGCCCCGAAGCAGCCCGCCGCCGAAACGGCAAGCACGATCAGCAGGGCGGTCATCACTGTTTTCATCGCAGGGGTCTCCTTGATTTCTGGAAGGGTCTGGCTCTCTTGAGCGTCCTATCTATAGGTCTCCGGCCGACGGATTGTCAAGCGAAGGCCCCGCGCGGGCATGCCGTGGACGTTCGGGGGCCGCGCAGGGTATAGTGAAGCCCGTTCAGACCTTCGCGATCGGGTGTCTGGCCTGCTGGGCGGCCGGCAGCGCCCATTTTCATGAGGGACGAGGCGCCTTTCGCGCCGCCCTCGCATCGTGCAGGTTCCACGGGAATTCGCCGCCTCATGAGCTACTACACTCCCGAAAGCCGCGTGCGGGCTCGCAAGCGCCTGCTTACCTACGGGTTCGCCAATCGCGGCAAGTATCTCCTCGGCCTCCTTCTCCTCATCGCGACGAACGGCCTCAACATCACCTATCCATGGCTGTCGAAGTACGCCATCGATCTGCTGCGCGGAGGCGCCGAACCGAGCCGCATCCTCCCCTTCGTCATCGGCATGATCCTGGCCGCCATCGGCGCCATGATCTTCCGCACGGTGTCGCGCATCGTGGTCTTCAACGCCGGGCGCGACATCGAATACGACATGCGCAACCATCTCTTCGCCCATCTCCAGAAGCTCCCACAGAGCTTCTACGCCCGCATCCGCACCGGCGACGTGATGTCACGGCTCACCAACGACCTGACGGGCGTCCGGCTGCTCACCGGGCCGGGCGTGCTGAACGTGGTGAACACGCCGATCTCCTACGGGATGACGCTCTTCGCCATGGCGCTCATCGATCCGAAGCTCACCCTCTGGAGCCTCATTCCATTCCCGCTTCTGTTGCTGATCGCGCGCAGGTTCGGCCGGAGCCTGCACGACACCAGCCTTCGCACCCAGGTGGAGCTATCGAGCTTTTCGTCGCTCATCCAGGAGAACCTCTCGGGGCAGAGCGTCGTGCGCGCCTATGCCCGCGAGGACACCGAGGCCAAGAAGTTCGAAGGCGCCAACGAGCGGCTGTACTGGGCGAATCTCGGTCTCGCCCGCGTATCGAGCCTCATGATGCCCGTGGTGTCGACGGTGCCGGGGCTGGGGCTCCTCATCGTGCTCTTCGCCGGGGGGCGCCACGTGGTGGGGGGGGAGCTGAGCCTGGGCGGCTTCATCGCGTTCTCTCTCTATGTCTTCCAGCTCACCTGGCCTACCTTCATTCTCGGCTGGGTCCTTTCCATGGTGCAGCGCGGCCTGTCGGGGATGAACCGCCTGAACGAGATCTTCGAGACCGTTCCCTCCATTCGCGACGACGATCGGACCCGGCCCATCGAAACGCTTGCCGGCTCCATCACTTTCCGTGATCTCGATTTCTCCTATCCCGCCACCAACGGCGCTGCAGACGGGCGGGACGGCGCAGGCCGGCCCGTGCTGCGGCGGATCAGCCTGGACGTTCCGGCGGGAAGCAGCCTTGCGATCGTGGGGCACACGGGGTCGGGGAAGTCGACGCTGGCCTCGCTCGTCCCCCATCTCTACGAGGTGGAGGAGGGGAAGATCCTGCTCGACGGGCACGACCTCCACGAGATCCCCATCGCGACCCTGCGCCGCCAGATCGCCTTCGCGCCGCAGGAAGCGTTCCTCTTCTCAATGAGCGTGCGGGACAACATCCGCTTCGGGAAGCCCGCCGCCACCGAGGCAGAGGTGGAGGAAGCGGCGACCCTCGCGGGGGTCATCGATGACATTCGTGAATTTCCAAACGGACTCGACACCGTGGTGGGAGAGAGGGGGTTCACGCTCTCGGGCGGCCAGCGCCAGCGTGTCGCCCTGGCCCGGGCTCTGCTGCTCGACCCGAAAGTCCTGATTCTCGACGACTCGCTCTCGAGCGTTGACACCCAGACGGAAGAGCGAATCCTGGGGCACCTGCGCGAATTCAAGCGAGGGCGGACACTCATCTTGATCTCCCACAGGGTGTCGACCGTGAAGGACGCCGACCAGATCGTCGTGCTCGAGGAGGGGGAGATCCTGGAACGGGGCTCGCACGCGGAGTTGCTCGTGCAATCGGGCGTATACGCTTCGATGTACCAGGAGCAGCTCGTGGAAAGATCGCTGGAGGAGGAGTAGGCGCCGTGGCGGCTGTTGCGCAAAAAGAAAGCATCCATGATGAGCAGGCCCTTGGCAAGGCCTACGACGGGCGTTTGCTCCGGCGGCTGTGGATCTACATCTCGCCCCACAGCCGGCTGATCTGGATATCTCTGGCCATCCTTCCACTGCTTGCCGGTGTAGAGATCATCCAGCCGCTGATCGTGAAGTACGGGATCGACCAGAACCTGTCACAACGGAAGCTCGACGGCCTCGCCTGGGTGGCGCTGGCCTTCGCCGTCGCCCTGGTCGCGCACACGCTGTTGCAGTACCTCTACCTCTACATACTCAGCATCACCGGCCAGCGCGCGATGCGCGGTCTCCGCAGCGCCATGTTCGAGCACCTCCAGCGCCTGCCGAACCGCTATCTCGACCGGAATCCGATCGGGCGCATCATGACGCGGCTGACCAACGACGTCGAGGCGCTGAACGAGATGTTCACGAGCGGGCTCGTCTCGCTCGTCGGCGACTTCGTGAAGATGACCGGCATCGTCGTCGTCATGCTGAGCGTCAATGCGCGCCTTTCTCTGGTGACCTTCTCGATCGTGCCCGTGCTCTTCCTGGTGGCGTGGTTCTTCCGCATGCGGATGCGCGACGCCTACAGGGCCATCCGGGTGAAGATCGCGCGCATCAACTCCTATCTCCAGGAATCGCTGAGCGGAATGCAGATCGTCCAGCTCTACGTGAGGGAGAAGCACAATCTCGCGGAATTCGAGGAAGTCAACGCGGAGCACCGGGACGCGAACTTCCTCTCGATCAAGTACGACGCGTTGCTCTTCGCCGTGGTCGAGGCCGCCGGGCGGCTCACGATCGCGCTTGTGATCTGGTACGGGGCAGGGCTGGTCTACACGCGCATCCTGGGCGAGCGGACCCCGGGCATGCTGGAGGCCGGGATCACCATCGGCACGCTCTACGCTTTCATCGACTGGATCGGCAAGTTCTTCGAGCCGATCCGGGATCTTTCGGCCAAGTACACCGTCATGCAGGCGGCGATGGCGGCTTCCGAGCGCATCTTCCAGCTCCTCGACACACCCGTCGAGATCGATGAACCGTCCGATCCCGTCCGGCTCGATCGCGTCCGCGGGGAGATCGAGTTCCGCAACGTGACGTTCGCCTACAACCCGGGCGACGTCATCCTTCACGACGTCTCTTTCATTGTGAAGCCGGGGGAGAAGATCGCGCTGGTGGGGCATACGGGCGCGGGGAAGACGAGCATCATCAAGCTTCTGGCGCGGTTTTACGAGCCGCAGTCCGGGCAGATCTTCCTCGATGGCGTCGACATCCGCC
>JAUYMQ010000008.1 GCA_030698575.1 Deltaproteobacteria bacterium | reverse complement strand
CCCTTCGAGCGTGAGCGCCCGCGCGACGGCCGGCATGGCTGCGGCGAGCTTTCCCAACGCCTGAGCGTCGGGGCCGGCGAGAACGGGCTTCCAGCGGGCGTACCAGGTGCCGTTCTCCAGGACCACGTCGGGAAGGAACTTCTGCCGCGCGACCGTCGCACCCGCCAGGCGCATGGCGGTGGCCCAGAACGCCAGGTCCGCTCCCACGACCACGCCGGGCGCCAGCGTTTCCTTTTCCACGCAGGCGCAGAGAAGATCGACGGTCCGTTCGGGCGAGAGCCGGCACGCCGTGATCTTCCAGGGAGCGATCGTGATGGTGGACCGGGCTTTGGGTGGTTCCGCCACGAGCGGGCTGGAAGCCACGGCCTCGTTGCCCGCGGTGGGCAACCAGGCGACGGCCCCCGAAGCGTTCCGCCCGGTCGCGCTGAAGCCGAGCCCTGCTTTCTTCATGGCCGCCGACAACGCATCCAGGTCGGCGTCATAGGGCAGCGGCGGCAAGGAGGCCCGTCGTCCCCCGCGCCTCGCGGGACGAGGGTCCGCCTCCCGGGGCATTTCGCCCCAGAGGAGAAGGCGTTCCGCGAGGTAGCCCGCGTGAAGCACGATCATCGGTTTCCTTCAGACCCCGGCCGGAGCGAGAACCGTGGGCGCCGTGGCGGAGGATTGCTCTCAGGGTGGTTTGGTGGGCGCGCGGCGAGCATCGGTTGAAGCGACGTTTTGACCGATCCCCCGCTTTTCGTTTTCGCATACCAGACCGGAGGTCGCCGCGCAATCGCGATGGCCGGGCCGCGGGATCGACGCGTGGCGCGACTTGCGGTGGCGAGCGGGCTGGAGGAAGGCGAGGATATCCGACGCCCATTGTTGACACGGAGGCTGTGTTGCCCTCTTCTATCCCCCGAGAGCTTTTCCAGACGATTCGAGGGAGGGATCCGAAGGTCCTGAAGCGTCTCCGCCGCGTCGATCATCACGAGCTTTCGTACCGCGACGCGCTTAACGCCGGGGTGTGAAACTTCTTGGAGAACTCGCGGCGGCAAACCTTCTCCGTATCCTTGCAGCGGAAGGTTCGCATCTTGCCTGATGGTAACGAGTCGCGTTAATAGCGCCAGCTTGAAGGAAGTTGCGCATCAGGCCTTCGATAGAAGCCCTGCCTCTTGGTCCTGCGGAAGCACGGCCCGACGGCGTTCTCCAGTCGGCAGCGCGCGTGTCCGGCCGGCGCGGAGCCTCGCCGCCGTTGTCGGCCCGCAGGTGTACGCCACCTGGGTGGACATGCTCAGGGTGCTGGTCCCGCATGGTAGGACACATAGACTCTCGGTTGTCATCGCGGGTATGCTGCAGCATGCGGCCAGCGTGGCCTTCCGAGCCGCCCGGGGCAAGCCGTTACAAGGCTCGGTCGACGAGTCCCTCCTCTTGGCTTCGGAGACTTCTGATCCGGAGGAGATCGGAGATGAGCTTGGCGATGTCCTCAGGCGGCTTCTACGTGACGCCAAGGTGCATGCCGAGCGCGTCAATGCACGGCGTGAGCGATACAGCGTCATCGACAGCGCGATTCAGGAGTTCGCCACGTGGGAGAGCATGCCCTGGGAGTAGGGTTGCCCCTGCGATGAACGGCTCCATCGCGCGAACTGCGGACATGTCTTTCCCTGAATTCGGATCCGAAGCGGCTCTCGTTCCCACGCACAGCTTGCCGCCGATTCGTTGTTTGCCTCTCGCTCCTCAGAGGGGGTGACGTGCGCGATACAAGCTCCAAGGCTGAGGAACTCCAGACCGGAATCCATCGAAGTCTGTCGAGCGCCGAGCGTCTGCATTTGGCCTTCGAGATTAGCCTCGCTGCTCGCGAGATGTCGCTTGCGCGCCTTCGCAGCGCACATCCCGAATGGTCAGAGGCGCAGTTCAGACGAGAGTTGCTGCGGTATTCATTCTTGCCCGACTCGTTGCCCCCGGGGTTGAAGTGACCGCTCAGGACATCTTCCGGCGGATTGTCGATGCACTCGATCGGGCGGGAATCCCGTACATGCTGACGGGGTCGTTCGCGAGTTCGTACCATGGCGTTCCGCGCGCGACGCAAGACATCGACATCGTCATTGCGCCCTCGCCGGATCAATTACGATCGTTTACTTGCTCTCTTCCAGAAGCCGAATACTACGTTGACCTGAATGCAGCGCTCGAGGCGCTCGCACGGGAATCACAGTTCAACGTCGTCGATCTGACGACGGGCTGGAAAGTGGATCTCATCATGCGGAAATCGAGGCCCTTCAGTCGGTTGGAGTTCGATCGGCGCGCAGCCGTGGATCTTCACGGGCTCCGTCTATACGTAGCGACTGCGGAGGACGTCCTTCTCGCAAAGCTCGAATGGGCGAAGACCGCGCGGTCTCAGCGACAGATCGATGATTCCGCCGGAATTCTCAAGATACGAAAGGGTGAACTCGACCGAGACTACATCGAGCACTGGGTTCGTGAGCTGAACCTTGAAGCGGAATGGGAGGCAGCCTGCAGGGAGGCGGCTGTCGCCGAATAGCCCGACGATCCTGCTTGTGCAACACACGGTGTGGGTGTGCATGGCGAATTCCAATTTGTGGCTGAAAATCAGCGAATCAGTTCGGCTTGATCCCCAGGTCATTCTGCCCTAGTCTCCGCCGCCATGAAGCACCTGTTCATCCTCCTCGGGCACCTGCTGACCACGATCGCCAGGCTCCTCCGCCCTGGCGGCGCGCGAGCCATCGTTGCCGAGAGCGTGCTCCTGAAGCAGCAGCTTCTGGTCGTCGGCCGGTCTCGTCATCGGGCTCCAAACTTCTCCGCCCTCGACCGCCTTCTGTTCGGCTTCTGGTCACTTCTTCTCGGT
>JAUYMQ010000004.1 GCA_030698575.1 Deltaproteobacteria bacterium | reverse complement strand
TCCGGCGACACCGGCCCCGAGCACGACCACGTGCGCGGGTCTGATGGTGCCGGAGGCGGTCATGAGCATCGGGAAGAGCTTACCGAGCGCATCGGCGGCCATGACAATGGCCTTGTAGCCGGCGATGTTGGCCTGGCTGCTGAGGGCGTCCATCTTCTGCGCGCGGCTGAGCCGTGGGATGGCGTCCATCGCGAAGGCCGTGATGCGCCCGTCGCGGAGCCGCTCTATGAGGGGAAGGTTCCGGTAGGCATGGATGAAGCTGACGAGGGCGGCTCCGGCGCGCATCCGGGCGACTTCCTCCGGCGCCGGAGGATGCAGCTTCAGGACGAGGTCGGCGCTCGCGTAGCCCGCGCCCGCATCGGCGATGATGCCGGCGCCGGCCTGCTCGAAGGCGGCGTCCGATATGGACGCGCCGAGCCCGGCCCCACGCTCGACCTGTATGGCGAGCCCGGCCTTGACGAGGCGCTTGACGCTGTCGGGGGTGGCCGAGGCGCGCGTCTCGCCGGGGGTGGTTTCTCTGGGAATGAATGCAGTCAGCATCGAATCGGGCACGCCCGGGAGCGGGTGGGAAGGAGGATCGAAGATAATGGCCGGGCACAAGTTACCACGGCTCTTCAATATGTCCAACGCGAGAGGCAAAAAAAACAGAAGCCCCGCCTGACGATAAGGACGTTGACAAGACTTCCGAGCTTCGCATATATAGGGAGTCGTATCGAGTTCCCGGTTCTTGCTATCAGAAAATCTTCCTGAAATATCTGCGGCGCATCCAGGAGGCCGGGGGCAACCTAACGGAGGGAACCCATCATGAAGAACCACGGATTGCTTGCGAGCGTGCTCGTAGCGCTGGCAATTGCGCTTGGCTTCGGCTTCGCGACGGTCGCCCAGGCCGGCACCAATGGCAGTGGCAGTTCGAGCTCCGAGTGCCTGGGCCTGGCGACCGACGCCATCCAGGACTGGAAGTTCCTCTACCCCTGCTGCCATGACCAGGAGACCTGCGAGGAGGCCTGCGAGAACTGGACCCGGACGTGCAACGACATCGCGCGGATCGCTCACCAGTGTCAGTACACCTCGGGGCGGGAGTTCACCGATCTCTTCAAGGGGAGCGAGTGCGACACCGATGAGGACAAGAGCGACAGCAAGGCGTGCGCGCAGGAGGCCTCGAATGGCCTGCAACAGCTTCGGTCGTTTCTCGACAGCAACTACCGCGAGGCGAAGGAGACCTGCTTCGACTGCTTCGATGACTGCGTCAACTTCTGCGAGAATGACTGAGCCGCGCTTGCGTGACCGCAAGTTGCGCTGACGGCCCCGGCCCGGGAGCGTTCTCCCATCGCTCGCTTCGCACCCAAGACGGGGTTCCTGTTTCTACTCGTGATCGGCCCGATTCTCGGCCTCGTGGCCCTGGATCGGGCCGTCACGCTTTCGAGCGCCCACTGGAGCTGGGCGGCCCGGGAAGTTCCAGAGGGGCTCCTCGATCCGTACCGCGTCGAGGCGCTGCTCCGGTCCGCGACGCCCGGGCCGCAGAACGTCTTCATCCTCGGGGACAGCGTCATAGACTCGGCGCTGGATGTGTCCAGTCTCAATGAGGCGCTCGAGGACGAGGGGCGGCGGTACACGATCCTGAGAATCGGCGGCTCCGCTACCGCCACCTTCGGCTTTCTCGCCAACCAGCTCGTTGCTGTGAAACCCGCGGCCATCCTGCTCGTGGTGAACGGCGCCGCGCTCAGGTCCCAGGCTTTCACCGGTCAAGTCTACAACTACGACGTGCGCGTCGTGCGGGACCTGTTCACCTGGAGGGAGATCCTGGCCGATCCCGGCTTCCATCTTGCGGGGCTCGCCGACCAGGCGAACATCGTGTTCCGCCAGCGCTACGCCCTGCAGCGCGCCCTCGCGGTGCGTCTGGGTCTTTCCTCCTGGGACCGGGTGAGGCTCGAGCAAACGCGGCTCCAGCTCGAGATCTCCCAGGCGCTGGGACCCCTCCGCCGGTGGGTCCGCAATCGTCAAGGGGACACCTACCCGAACCCTAACACCCGCGCGATTGCGCTCCTTGCGCGCAAGGCGCATGAGAACGGCATCCGGTTGGTGCTGATCGAAGCGCCCTTTCATCCGCACATGAAGCTGCTCGTGGGGGAGCCCCGGTTGCAGGCGCTCCGGGCTGAGATCGCGCGCCTCGTCCGCGAAGAAAACATCGAGTACCTCCGGGCTGAGGACATGCTGGCGCTCGACGTGGATGATTTCAGGGACCACACCCATCTGAACGCGACCGGGAAAAAACGCTTTACCGAGGCGGCCATCAGGATCTTCCCCCGGATGGTGCACTAGGATTTCAGGCGGGCCGGCGGGGCGGCAGGCCGGCGGGCGGGGCGGCGGGTGCTATTCAACAGCCTCGAGTTCGGGGTGTTCATCGCGATCGTGATCGCGCTGACCTCCGTTCTCACCGACCGCAAGCGCAACATCCTGTTTCTGGTCGCCAGCTACATCTTCTACGGCAGCTGGAACGCGCCGTTCGTCCTGCTCCTCTGGTTCACCACCTTTTTCGACTACGTTCTCGGGCTCCAGATCGGGAGTACCGAGCGGGTGGGTGCCCGGCGGGCCTACCTGGCCGCCAGCCTCGTCGGGAACCTCGGCATCCTCTTCTACTTCAAGTACGGCAACTTCTTTCTCGACAACATCGCGTTCATCTCCGGCGTCGATCCGGAGCCTTTCTATCTCGACGTCCTGATCCCGCTGGGGATCTCCTTCTACACCTTCCAGTCGATGTCCTACACGATCGACGTCTACCGGCGAACGACGGAGCCCTGCCGCGATTTCATCGACTTCGCCCTCTACGTCGCGTTCTTTCCGCAGCTCATCGCCGGGCCCATCCTCCGGGCCTCCGACTTCATCCCGCAGCTCTATCGCACTGATCCCGTTCGCGAGGAGGAGAAGATCCGGGGAGTCGAGCTGTTCCTCCTCGGGCTCTTCAAGAAGGTCGTCATCGCGGACAATTTCGCCTACCTGGCCGACCGGGTCTTCGACAACCCCGGGGCCTATGCCGGACCCGCCATCGCGCTTGGCGCGATCGGGTTCGCCATCCAGATCTACTGCGACTTCTCGGGCTACTCGACCATGGCCCGCGGCCTGGCCTCGTTCTTCGGTTTTCAGTTCCCGAAGAACTTCGACTACCCGCTCCTCCGGTGGAATCCCGTCCTGCTTCGCGGCTCCTGGCACATGACCATGGCCCGCTGGTTCCAGGATTACGTCTTCGTGCCGCT
>JAUYMQ010000009.1 GCA_030698575.1 Deltaproteobacteria bacterium | reverse complement strand
AGGCAAAATATGGTAGGGAAAACCGGCAAGTGCGCGAGTGGACTAGGAATCGCGAAAAGCGTTGCCCCTATTTAGGAAACCGGTGTTCTATCCGGCTGAGCTACGAGGGCTAAAGGGTTTTTTGGATGGCAGGGAGGGACTTTAACACAAACCGGAGCGCTGACCATCCGAAATTGCGCAAGGCCGAGGCCTCGAAATAACAACGCCCCGGCCGAAGCCGGGGCGCCGTGATGCCGGGGAGGCAGAGTTGTCAGGCAGCGCTGCGCCTGCGGATTCGAGACGCCATGCCGGCCAGGCCGGTGCCCAGCAGGAAGAGACTCGCCGGCTCAGGAATCGCGCCCGGCGGGCTCGTGAAACCGCTGCTCAGGAAGAAGATCTCGAAGCCGTCGCTCGTGTTGTCGATATCGGCGCTGATCATGAACTTCTCGGTCGAACTGTTCGAATACTCGCTCATGAAGTCGAAGCCCAGCCCCACCTCGAACTTCGCCTCGGCGGTGACCTGCCCCTGAATGTAGTTGTAGACCTGCACCTGATCGCCGTTCAGCGAGAAGACATCGGTCCCGCCGCCCGCGCGCTCGAAAGACATGGTCAGCGACGTGATGGTGACCGAGTTGGTGCCGACGGCCCCTGTCTCGTTGAGGCCGAAGCCGAAGACCAGCGTGTTGGTCGTCGTGATCCCCGCGGTGTCGAGGAGCAGCCGCAGCGTTCCCATTTCGAGCATGTAGCTGTTCGACTCGCTACCGTTGTCCTGGAGTGACGCCGTGGTCTGCGTGCCCAGCACCTCTTCGACCTGCCCCGGTGACGATTCGGTCACGTTGCCGGAGATGGAAAGGAAATCACCCGTCGCATCCCCGCCCGCGGACGTGAAGACCTCGCTTCCGGTCTGGATGACGATGGTATCGGCCGCGGCGCTGCGAGCGCCCATGACGCTGAACGTGGCGACGGCTAAGAGAAGAACCAAAATTCCTGAAAATTTAGATTTCATTGGACTGTCATCCTTCCGTGGCGGCGGACTCAGGCGTCGGACACTGCCCTGCCCCGGACGGCGCGATCAAAGCCCGCGTCGGCCACCGGATGCATGGAGCCCTTTAGCCCGTAGTGGTGTTCCGACACGCGAAGTGTTAGGAAATCCACACAGTCAGCCCGTTGCTGGAACCAGGGACAGATGAAATTTCGTGCTACGGAAGGTTATTTCGGTGTGCAGAGGCGAACGTATATTGGGGTCAAATGAGATCGAGGCAGGCGAGATCCGCGGCGCCGAGAAGCGCTATCTGGTCGATCCGTTCCGGCGCGACAGGGGCCACATCGATCTTGCCGCGAAGCGGCGGGATGAGATTCTCGTCGAGGCTGGATCGGAGGCCCGGTTCGAGGAGGTTCCAGGAGCGCGTGAGCCCTCCCCCAATGCGCACCGTGCGCACGTCGACGAGCTGAACGAGCGTGGCCACCCCCAGGCCCAGATAGCGCCCGGCATCCTGGTAGATTTCCCGTGCTCGCGCCTCGCCGGAATTGGCGGCCTCGGCCAGCTCTCGCGCGTCGCGGCCTGGGCCGCCGGCCTCTGCATCGATGCGCGTCAGCGCCGTCGCCGAGGCGTACTGCTCGAGGCAGCCCCGCTTACCGCACCCACAAGGATGGCCCTTCGGGACCATCGGGATGTGGCCGATCTCCATGGCCGTTCCACCGTCGCCGATTACCGGCCGCCCGTCGAGAACAAGCCCTCCCCCAACACCCGTCCCGAGGGTCAGCATGGCCAGGCTCGGCGGCCGTGGGTCCTCGAGCAGCCAGGCCCCCCGCGCCGCGCAAAGGGCGTCGTTGGCCACAGTGACGGGAAGCGTGAGCCTTTCGCCGAGAAGGCGCTTCAGAGGAAAATCGGAGATTCCAGGCAAATTGGGCGACGCCGCTATCACGCCGTGCCGGTCGATGAAACCGGGCATTCCAAGGGCCACGGCATGGGCGTTCCCTTCCTCGAGTCGCAGCTCAATATGCTGGACGAGCGCGGCGAGAAGCGCCTCTTGCGCCCCGGCGCCGGCGGCCGTCGTCAGGCCGCGCAGATCGGCGTGAACGCGCTCGTCGTCCCGCATCCCGCTGTCGGTCACCCACGCGGACCGGATGTGCGTGCCGCCCACGTCAAGCGCCAGAATGTCTTTCATGTCGCTTCTCTCCCGGCCCCATCAGCCCCACGAGGTGATGCCGTCAGAAGCACCATCGCCTATCCTGCCAGCGGGGGCGAGGGATGACAATGGCGCATTGACACCCATCGCCGGTTCGCTCTAGATTGACCCCCCGTATTCATCGGAGGAGAGCCTTGCATCAAGTCAGTTTCGCTCGCATCCTGATCCTCGCCCTCATCGTGTTCGGGATTGCCGCTTGCGGCAAATCGTCGAATGAGGATCTTCACGAGGCCAGGCAACTGCTCGCTGTCGGAGAGACCGAACAGGCCCTGGAGGCCTACAAGAAGATCCTGGTGGATGACCCGCACCAGGCCGAGGCTCACCGGCGCGTCGCCGAGATCTACATCGACCAGGATAAGATCGAGGAGGCCCGTGAGCACGTGACGGAAGCCGTCGCGCTCGCACCCGAGGATCCGGACACCTTCTACGTCCACGGGCGCTTTCTCCTTGCGCAAAAGCTCTGGCTCCAGGCAGGAGAGACGCTCGAAATTGCCGCCCGGGAGAATCTTTTTGATCCGGATGTGCAGTTCTACTTCGCTGCGGCGCTTGCCAAGCTCGGCGAGCAGGAAAAAGCAATCTACGCACTTCTGAAAGTGCAGGGCATGAAACCCGACTATCCCGGGGTGAACGCGGGGATTGGGGATCTCTACTTCTATACCGGGGCCTACGACAAGGCCATGCAGAGCTACGAGCAGGCGATCGTCGAAACGCCGGATGACGCCCGCATCATCGAGAATCTGGCGCTGGCCTACCACTACCAGAAGTTCAACGATTCGGCCGAGAAGATGGCCAAGCGCGCGCTGGAACTCAATCCCGAATCTGCCGGCGCATACAACATCCTCGGCGCCGTCGCATTCGCCCACCGCGATATCGATGAAGCGGAGAAGCATTTCAAGAAGGCCATTTTGCTCGACCCCAAGCTCACGGCCCCCCACGTCAACCTCGGCGCCATCTTTAACGCCAAGGGAAAGATTGACGAATCGCTCGCCGAGTACCAGAAGGCGCTTGAGCTTGAACCCGGCAACATTCCGGTACAAAAGAATCTGGGCGATCTCTACTTCACCAAGGGCGAGATCTCCCTCGCTCTCGAACACTATCGCACCTACCACCAGCAGCGGCCGAAGGACCCCTTTGTGGCCTACGTGAGCGCCAAGCTCAT
>JAUYMQ010000646.1 GCA_030698575.1 Deltaproteobacteria bacterium | reverse complement strand
GGCCTCTGGCGGCACGTTGGGCGGGCTCAAGAACTTCGCGCAGGGGCGGATCATGAACTGGATCCGCATCGAGCGTTACGTGGAGAAGGACGAGCACGGCGGATTCCGCGCGCAGAGTCTGCCGATGATGTGCCAGCAGTGCGGCGCTGCGCCCTGCGAGCCCGTATGCCCGGTCTTCGCCGCCTACCACGACGACGAGGGCTTGAACGGGCAGGTCTACAACCGCTGCGTGGGCACCCGCTACTGCTCCAACAACTGTCCCTACAAGGTGCGCCGGTCCAACTACTTCCATTATGTGTGGGCAGAACCGCTCCACCTGCAGCTCAACCCGGATGTCACCGTTCGATCGAAGGGCGTCATGGAGAAGTGCACCTTCTGCGTGCAGCGCATTCAGGAGGCCCGTCAGAAGGCCAAGGGCGAGGAGCGAAAGATCCAGGAAGGCGAGGTCACCCCCGCCTGCGTGCAAACCTGCCCGGCAAGCGCGTTGACTTTCGGCAACCTGAAGGACGGCGAGAGCGCGGTCAGCCGGCTGCACCGGGACCCGCGACATTACTATGTGCTCGGGGCGCTCAACGTCCGCCCCGCCGTCGCGTACCTGAAGCGCGTGCGCGCCGAGGGGTACGAGGTCTAGAGGCAAGACGCCCGGGGGTAGGACGCCCAGGCGGGCGAATCATCAGAGGGAATTGCTCATGGCGGTCACAGCGGCTCCGAAACGACTGGCGGACGTCTTCCGGGACATCAACCGGGACATCCTTGCGACGCTCGACGCGCCGGGGCCGGGATACTACCTGCTTCTGGCGTTCGTGGTGTCGCTCGTCGGCCTGGGCGCATTCGCCTTCACCTACCAGACCTACTGGGGCCTGGGTGTGGCCGGCTACGCGCCGCCGGTGATGTGGGGCGTCTACATCACCAACTTCGTCTTCTGGGTCGGTATCGCGCACTCCGGGACGCTCATCTCCGCCATTCTTTATCTGTTCCGTGCCAAGTGGCGCACGAGCGTCAACCGCTCCGCCGAGGCGATGACCGTCTTCGCCGTCATGACGGCCGGCCTCTTCCCGATGATCCACCTCGGGCGCGTGTGGAAGTTCTACTACCTGTTCCCCTACTACCCGAACCGCCTCACGGTCTGGCCGAACTTCAAGTCGCCGCTGATCTGGGACGTGTTCGCGGTGAGCACCTACCTCACGGTTTCTTCGCTCTTCCTTTTCGTCGGTCTTATCCCCGACGTGGCCTCCGCCCGCGACCGGTGCAAGGACTGGCGGAAGCCGTTCTACACCGTGCTGTCGCTTGGCTGGCAGGGGACCGATGAGCAGTGGCGGCATTACAACCGCGCCTATCTCTTCATGGCCGCCCTGGCGACCCCGCTGGTCCTTTCGGTGCACTCGGTGGTGTCCTGGGACTTCGCCGTCTCGATCGTGCCCGGCTGGCACACGACGATCTTCGCCCCTTACTTCGTCGCGGGCGCCATCTTCTCCGGCCTCGGGATGGTCATCACCATTCTCGTGCCGCTACGGAAGCTGTTCAACCTCGAGAAGTACATCACGGTCGATCATTTCGAGGACATGGCGAAGCTGGTGCTCGTTACGTCGACCATCGTGCTCTACGCCTACCTGGTCGAATACTTCACCGCGTGGTACTCGGGCGAGGCGGTTGAGAAGGCGAGCACCTGGTGGCGGCTCTTTGGCGATTACTGGTGGGCGACCTGGACGATGCTCATATGCAACGGCATCATCCCCTTGCTCCTCTGGTTCAAGAAGATGCGGCGCAATCTGATGGTGCTCTTCATCATCTCGATCTTCGTCAACATCGGAATGTGGTTCGAGCGCTTCGTTATCATCGTCACCTCGCTGGCCCACGAGTACATGCCGTCGATGTGGCGCTACTACACCCCGAGCTGGGTCGAGTGGTCGATCCTCATCGGCAGCTTCGGTTGGTGGGCGATGTACTTCCTCATGTTCATCAAGATGCTCCCGGTGGTTTCGATCGCCGAGTACAAGGAGCTGATGGCGCGAGAGGCCGAGGAGGCCCACGCATGACAGCCAGGAAGAACGAGGGAGTGCTCGGCGTTTTCACGGATGGCCACAAGTCCGTCGAGGCCGTGCGCAAGCTGAAGGAAGAGGGGTATGCAGGCCAGATCCATATCTTTGCCGCGGTGCCGCCCCACGGAATGCTCGAGGAGTTCGACGTCTACAAGAGCTCGGTGCGCTTGTTCACGCTCATTGGCGGGCTCACGGGCTGCGTCGCGGGATTCGTCCTGTGCATCGGGCTCGCGCTCACCTGGGACCTGATGGTCGGCGGGAAGATGCCTGCCGCCATTCCCCCGTACGTCGTTATCGCTTTCGAGCTGACGATCCTTTTCGGCGCCCTGGCCACGCTGACGGGACTCTTCCTGAACACGAAACTGGGCCCGACGGCGCTCCATCCGGCCTACGACCCGCGGTTCTCGGAAGACAGCGTGGGCGTGTTCGTGAACTGCACGCGGGAGAAAATGTCTTCGGTCGAGGGAACGCTCCGCGCCATCGGCGCGGAGGAGGTGCGAGTTGAGTATGCCTAAAGGTTCCAAGCTCGCAAGATTGGCCGTGGTGACGCTGGCCTTCGTCTTCGTTGCGGGGCTTTCGCTTCCTGGCTGCCCCTGGTTCCCGATGATGAAGTACCAGCAGGCGCGGGACGGCTTCTCTTTCGATACCGACAATTACGACGCGCCGGGCCCGAAACTGCCGTCCATGCGCTCGCCGGTCGCGGGAACCGTGCCGATCGACGGCGGAGATTTTCCCGTCACGCTTCTCGACGCGGACAAGTTCATCCGGAATCCGCTCCCCGGCCAAGCGGCCTCGGCGGCGCGCGGAAAGAAGCTTTTCACCACCTTCTGCACCCCCTGCCATGGCGCCGACGGGCTGGGCAAGGGGCTCGTGGGGCAGAAGTTCCCGATCGTGCTGAGCCTGGTCACCGATCAGGCGAAGGG
>JAUYMQ010000645.1 GCA_030698575.1 Deltaproteobacteria bacterium | reverse complement strand
TCCTTCGCTAATGTGGGCATCCGTCGCTTACCTCAGCTTACGAACACCGGGCCATGCTTCAGCGCCTCGGTCAGCCTTACTTTCTGCCGATCGAGCCATTCACCAACCTCGGCCTCTGTCCGGAGCGTCGCACGCTCGAGGCTCACCATCTGCACCTTGGGTTCGAGAGCCCGGGCGGCCAGCTCGAGCGCCCGCTCGACCCTTCCCGCCACGGCGTCGGCCTCCGAGCGGCGTGCCTCAAGAGTGTGGCGGTCGAGAGCAGCGAGCAGCGCCTCATCGGTCCGAACATCTTCTGTCCCGGGCTTCACGAGCGCGACGTCCGACAGAATCTTCGTCTGATCGGGGCCCGGAAGCCGCTTCCAAACACTGCTGCTCTCGAGACGCGCCGTGCCAGCGGTATACGCGCGTTGTCGTTCGGAGTTTGCCTCGGTCACTGCCTGACGCAGCATCCCAGCCAGCGCCGCCCGAACCGGCGTCGCCGGGTCATTCGGCTCCAAGAGCATGCGGCCAGCCCAGATAGCCTCGGCCTGCGAGATCGCCTCGCGCGCGGCGGGAATGCTCGCCGCGTGGCGCGTAAGGTGCTCCACGAGCGCCCAGGTGGGACGACGCTGCGCGGCGAGATCCGCGGTCTTCTTCCAGCTCTCGATCTCCTTCTTTAGATCCTCCGCACGATTCCGAATCGCCACCAGTTGCTCGTTGCCCACCAGCGCTCGCAGCTCTTGGATGACGGCCTGGGACGGCGGTTGCGGCAGGGGCGCGTCACCGCCGGCTGCGTCGGCCAACCGCCCGAGTGCCGCGAGGAACTCGCCGGCACGCAGGCCTTCTTCGTTGGACTTGCAATTCACGCCGGCCGAGCTGAAGACTGACCGAATCGCAATACGGTCGGTCGCGTTTAGCGTGATTTTCTCGGCCTTGAACTCCGCTTTCGCAATTTTGTTCTGGTCGAGCTGACCAAGCTGCACCGGCACGCCGTTCAGGACGACGGTCACGTGCTGCGTGCGGTGGAGGGCGATGAGCGCCGCGTCAATCGCATCCTGCGGCCAACCATAGGGAGCCGCCCGGAGAGCCTTCCGCACCGTCGTTCCTGTCGCGCCGGCCCCGATCGTCTGCCGCACCTGCCGGCATACAGGATGATCCTCGATCGGTCCCGTGTGCCCCACCGGTTGGAGCGGGTGGTCAGCGCCGTCGCGGGCGCGTTTGATAGCACTGTCCCACGCAGTGGCCAGTGCATCAGCCTCGTCGAACTGCGGGTATAGTCGGGTAATGGAAGCGCTAGCCGCCGAGCGCAGTCGCTCGTCGAGGACGTTATCGAGTACCTCGCTACCTCCACCCTGGAAGACCTTGGCATTGGCGACGATTTGACGCACCAAATCGTCTCGGCGCTTCGTAGCGAGCGCTACGCGACTCTCCATGCTGCGGCGGGCTTCCTGCCCTTCCGGCGTAGTCGGGTGGCCCCTCGCATCAAGGGCTTGCTGCGCGGCGAGTGATTCAACGATGGCCTCGCGGAAGTCCTCCGGGGCTTGCCGCGCCAGAAACGTATACACGACGGCGCCATCGGCTCCGGCGCGACGCGCGGCGTCCACCATGTCCTTTTCCTGCCCTGACCACCCGTCGCGAATCCAAACGGGGATCGCATCGGTGGCGGGCGGCGGTGGCGTCTGATCTCGGTGGACCGCCAGCTGTCGCGTCTCCTTTGCCTTGCCGTGCTGGAGGCGGATACTGCCCAGCACACGGCCGATCTCCCCGTAGAGCAGACGCTCGCGCTCGGTTGTGATTGCGACTTCGTCACCTGTGACACGAGTAAGGCGGTTACGGTACTCGCGATCCCACTCACTTCCCTCGCGGGTTTGCAGTCGGTACTCGTCGCCGACCTGCATGAGCACACCGTCCTGGGCGAGACTGGCCAGGGTCGCCTCCACTTCGCTTCTCAGCTTCCCGTTGTCCCCGCGCAGGTCATCGACCAATAGGTCCGCCAAGTGGTCCTTGGTGGCGCGGACCCCGATGTCGGCGCCCCCCTCGCGCGGCAACCTGCCGATCAGGAAAACGAGCCCCGCGATACGGCGCGCAAGTTTGGCTTCCTTCGTCCCGCTTTCCGAGAGCTTGATGATCCGCTCATTGATCTCCCTGAGGAGGGCGCCGGTGTTGACCATTTCGGGAGCCAGCGCCTCATAGAGCTCGTCGGCGGCCACAACTGCTCCCAGCTCGCGATCCGACAGCTTGCTCACCGCATCGTGGATGATGCGCAGCTGCGAACGTAACTGACTGTGCGTTCCTGCTAAGTCCACGGCCCGGAAGACGTGCTCCCAAAAGCGGCGCCGCACCGGAAGCAAAGGGTAGTCATCGACGATTACGGCGTCGTCTTCCATCGACGCGCCGACACGCGACCCGTGGAGCTGGCGGGAGATCTCCCCGTCGTGCTGCTTGAGGAACTCTCGGATCTTTGCGACTGCTGCCGGCTTCTTTTGGAGGAGCACCTTGCGCGTCACCGCCTCGACGTCCGTGTCGGAGAGCTGGGCGCGAATCGTGAACCGGTCGAGCATCTTGTGAAACAGTTGCTGCTCAGATAGTGCGCTCTGGCCGGCGCCGACCACCATCACGTGGCCATCGAGTTGTTTCGAGATCGCTTCGACGACTTCCGTGACGAGCGTGGAACGCTCGACGGACCCGCCGATATACTGCTGTACCTCGTCCAGAACGAGCAGCGTGCATGGCAGGCGCCCGTCGCGCCCCCGGAGTGCGAGGGCTTGTTTGGCGATTCGTAGGAACTCGTTTGTCGGAATGTCCGTCTTCGGTTGATCGAACTGGGCCCGGATCGTCTTGCGGGCTTCGACCTCGTTGGGAGCAAACGCGGGATCACAACCGAGCAGAGATTTCGCGAGCACATCGCTCACGTACAAGTTGTTGAGCTCTGAGTCCCAAGACTTGCCCGCTGAGGTTACGGCCTCACGCACGCGGTCGTAGAACCCACGCTCGTGTAGCCACAGGCAAAAACGCGCCTGGGCGTATTGCTCCGGAAGATCCGCGCCGCGCAGAAGGACGCCCAGCACGGTCAGCCGCACGTTATCGGTGGTACCGCCCGGCAACGACCCCGCCGCTGCTAGCAGGCCCCCGGCCCGCTTGCCAGCCGTGTCCAGTTCGCGCAATAGCGCGCGAATCTCTTGCGGCAGTGCCGGCACCAGGCTCCGGGCGGTGGACCCGTCATCAAAGGCGGTATCCTGCCACAGGTGGCAGAGCATCTTGAGGAGATGCGACTTGCCACTGCCGAAGAACCCACTCACCCAGGCGGCCTTTTGGCTGGTGTGTTGCAGGTTCGCGAGGTACGACGACAGAATCCGCTGGATCGCTTCGGAGTACTCACCCTCACACACGAATGTGCCCAGTTCCGCCTTCAGTTCTGCCACCTCTCGCGCCGTGGTACGATCCACGATGCGCGCCTGCCCCTGGTTGACGAGAGGGTTCGTCTTCGGATCGCGCTGTAGGATCTCGGTAATCTTCATTGCGTTTCTCCTGTGCCGTGCAGACTGATCGGCACTGCCATGTAGTTCCATCCATCCCGCGCATCCAGCAGGCGATAGTTGTTCTGCTCGTACTGGCCGGGAAAAAAGACGACCAGCCGTCCCTTGATATCTCCCTCCACCAGCTTCAGCACTTTCGACACGCGCGTTAGCCCGTATAGCGATCCAACGCCGAGCACCGCGACCACAGAATTCGCCGTGACGTCGGGACGAGCGAGCGTGGCTCGAATCCGTTCGGCAACGACTTCGGCGAACTCGGCCTCGAGTTTGAGCTCGAGATCTTCCGGAGACTCGAAGTACGCCTCGCGGTATTCGCTGGACGCCATCCAGCGGCCGAATGCATCTGTAACGTCCACCTCGAACCAGTCGTGCAAGGCCTTTTGCGTCTCAAGCTCGAACGCTTGCCGCCGGGCGCGGAGCGTGCGCTCCAGATCCTTGTCGTATACCACCATGACGACCCGCTGCGCACCGGCGACGGTGCGTTGCCAGGGCGTCGCGATATCCCGCCCGTATCGCTCTGCGAGATCCTCAATGCGGCCCATTATTCAAGCCTTCCCCGCCCAAGGGTCCAGGCGGTCGACGTTCAATTGGAAAATGTCATCGGACAAGCGAAGGTCGATGAGTCCGAGTCGTTTGGCAGTCAACGCGACCTCGCGCGCCGTCGATGGGTCCGCGTCAAGCGATGCTATCCAACCGCTCGTGAACAAGTCGATTCCGCTGAATCCGGTCTTGACGCCAAGATAGAGCGCGTATGCGACGGTCGCAGGTGTTGGGTGCACACGCCGACGGACCTTGAACGTGCGCCCGCTCAGGTGCCCCGCTTGACTCCATGAACTCGCGGCGTTGCGGACGACCTTGTCGAGGGTGCTGTCATTGAGTCGATCTCCCACCGCCTCACGGAGAGTGTCTCGTACTCCGACTCGCCGGAACTCCTCACCCTCCGTGAGGGACAGCACCGAGGGCGCTGTGGCGCGGAGTAATGGATCGCGCGCCATGGCGGACAAGAGGGCAAGCAGGGGTCGTCCTGAATCCTCGACCCGCCAGAGTCGCCGCAGCACCCTAAAGAGAGGAACCGTCGGATCGAGGGCGTAAAGCTCGGCGAGACGTTGGCGGCTCAGCCGACGTGTGGAGCCGGTGGGTTTGCCGAGGCAGTTGTCGGAAACGATCGCATGTTCGTAATCCTCTCGTGTGCCGAGCTCGGGGACCGCGGACAATACCGTCGCGAGCTCCTCGAGCATCATCGTACGGCTCGTGTGCGTGCCCTTGTCGCCGAACTTGAGCCCCACCTGTTGGGCGTCTTCCTCCCGCCAATGAGGGCTAGGTCCAGGCCAAGCGAACTGGTAGCTGGTCACCGTTCCAAGTCTCCGGCTCGGCGTTTCCGTCCGACGGTCAAGGGCATGTCCCGGTCGCGCTGGAATGCTATCCGGTGTCGCAGGTATGTCAAGTCCCCGCCGGCAAACTTGCCGGCGTACAGTTGACAATACGCTATGATGGTGCTACACCTTGAGCGTCCGAGCCATCTAAGCGCAGCTGGCCAGAGCAGGTAAGGAGCGACAGCCGTGTTTGTACCGTGGTTTAAGTCTTGCGGCTATGGTAGCACCCTGATACCGTTCCCGTTACACTGCGCGTCCGATGAGTGACGCCGGGGCGGATGCGCGCCGGGTGGAAGCTGTCCGTCTGATTCGGATGTTGGCACACGCGCGGCAGGTGAGAATCGAAGCGAGAGTGCAGTCGTCGTTAGGCGATTTGGACCTGGATGCTGAGGATGTTCTCGAGTGTTTGTGCAGTCTCACGGTGGGTGAGATTCGTGAGGAAGAACCGGACGAGACTATTCCAGGTAAGGAGGTTTACGTATTCCGAAAACGCTATCAGGAGAGGTTACTCTACGTGAAAGTGTCAATCCGCCTGCCCAAGGACCACGATCTCAAGGTGCTGTCATTCAAGAGTTCGAAGTGATCAGAGCGATCCCATGACTGGTTTCCCTGTGTGCCCTAGCTGTAAACAAGCGACGCTCGTGCCGACGCGGACTGCTCAAAGTGTCCGCGCGCCTGACGGTGGTGTCCTGAACTACGAAGACGAGCTTACCACGTGCTCGACGTGTGGCGAGGCATTCTACACCCCCGAACAGTCCCTTGCCTCGAGCCGGGCGCGAGCAGCGGTCCTTCGCACTCATGCCGGTCTCCTGTCGCCCCTGGAGATCAGAGAAATCCGGGCAGCGTACGGTCTTTCGCAAGCGCAGCTTGAGAAGGCATTGGGGCTTGGAGCGAAGACAGTCGTGCGGTGGGAACGCGGAAGTGTGTGCCAGAGCAAAGCTGTTGACAATCTGCTGCTCATCGCACGGGACTTCCCGGGAGTCTTTGAAGCCGTCGCGCGGCGGAACGGCGTGGAGGCCGTTCATCGTTCGGAAGGCGCCGGCACTGAAGTCCGGCAGTCTTTGATTCACGATTTTTCGAAATCGTCGTCAAAGATTTTTACGATGGTTGTGCACGTTGGTGCCTCGGTGCGACGCAAGCAGTATGGACGGTTTCGTTTGATTGCTAAGTCGACATCTGGCAAGACGACATCAACCGCGCACTCCGGAACCAAACGGAGCACAGGTTCTGCGCCTGATGATTGTGCAATTGAGGTGGCTTGATGGATGAGACGAAACAGCCTGGGATTCGCCTAGTCCAAGTTTTCTTGGAGAAAGCGACGTTCAAGCACCGACCAGGGTTCTTAGACCTTCCCGCCGAAAAGCCTGCGGATGTTCGAGAGCTCCTTGTAGCTCTCGAAACTGGACTCACGAGCGACGGCTCCGCTGCATTGATTCGGACTAGAGTACGAACAAAGCCAAAAACGGAGGCTGTCTACGAGTTCGACGTGACGATGACTGCGCTCCTGGAGCGCGAGCAGACCGCTCCGAACATGCCCCTCGATAACTACGTCTCATTGGCCGGCTGGACTCTGGTCTTTCCATTCATTCGAGAGGCGATCGCCAACATCACTGGTCGGGGGCGATTCGGTCCCGTGTGGCTCAGCCCATTCAATCTCAAGGCGCAGACTGGGACTCGAAGAAAGCAAAAAGCGTAGCGGCGTGATGAAGAGCCCGTGGCACGTGCGCGCATCGAACCAACCCTCTGGCATCGTTGTATTCGATACAAACTGCCTGAAGTTCCTAGAGGATCGATCCGAACGGGCGATGATCACGCGGAGCCTCGCCGCCGTGGACTTTGAGATATGGCCGACTGCTATCAACGCAATCGAGATAGCGAGTAACCAAAATCCTGACATCCGACGCCGCGCCCTAACCATCCTCTCAGCCCTTGCCGGCGAAAAGGGCTTATTACCGCTCCCTGAGCACATACTGAGGAAGGCTGGACAGGCAATTGTTCAAGGCCAACCCGGCTTCTGGAGTGGTCGCTCTGGGCTCGAACCGATGCTCGAACACCCAGGCAACGTGAGCGAAGAGGTTCGACGCGCGGCCGCGAAGTTTCGCCAAGACCTCGAAGAGCGGTTCGACGCAATGCACCGGAGAGCACGGCCCGTTATTCGAGGGTTCTTGAAGAGGCAATCAGGAGCGGACAGATGGGGTTCGGCAGCAGAATTCTTGGATGGTCAATGGACCAAGGCGCTACAGCAAGATGACTTTCTTCGCGGCATTTGGACGAAGCTAGGACTTCAGGGAGATGCCCCTGTCGAAGCACTTCTCGTACATCCGGTGTGGCGTCTTCTCATAGAGCTTGAAGGAATCGCCGTATTTGAGCGAACGGTTGTAGCTGAACAACCCAAACGCGTTCAGCATGCAGATCTTCTCCAACTGTTGTATCTGTCTAGTGGTCGCAAGGCCCTCCTTGTGACTGAGGACCGCCCCCTTCGTCGGGCAGCGCGAGCAGTCCTGGACGGTCGCTATGCCATGACACGGGTTCTGACGTGGTCCGAATTCCGAGCGTCTCAGTGCTGACCCGTGCAGAAACCGTTCGCTAGCACGAAATGGACATCGCCTGTCTCGGTTGGGGCTCGCTTGTGTGGGATCCACGCGACCTCCCCCTGCGAAGTGAGTGGTTCCCTGTCGGGCCACTAGCGCCCATTGAGTTCAAGCGCAAGTCATCGGACGGCAGTATCACTCTCGTAATCGATACGTCAGCCGCGCAAGTTCGTGTCCTCTGGGCTCTCATGCTGCCAAGCACGATTCAGCCAGCGAAGGAGGCGCTCCGCCGTCGCGAGCGGCTCACGAGCAAGAACTGGGAGAAGGACGTTGGGGTTTGGCAGACCGGGGACGAGGGGCCAGGTGAAATTCCTGATCTGCCAACGTGGACGAAGGCTCACAGCGTTGATGCCGTGATTTGGACGGCCCTCGGACCCAAACTAGACGAAATAGCCTCACCATCCGTGGGTCAGATCATTGAATATTTGACGCCCCTTACCGGCCAGCGGCGATACGTCGCCGAGCGCTACATTCGACGAGCCCCGCGCCAGATCGACACGCAATATCGTCGGAAGATTGAAGAAGCACTGGGGTGGTCGCCGATGTGACACGTTGCTGCTCTGCCGCTGGCCTCCTATACCCTGTCCCACCCCCGCCATACGTTGCCTGATCCATGAGACATTCGGCTGGCCACTCGCTCCAATTCTCCCCCTCCGACCTCATCACCTTCCTCTCCGGTGAGTTCGCCGCCTGGATGGAACGCGCCTACGCCGAGCGCGGACGCAAAGACCCGAGCTTCCCTTCCCCTGACGACGCCGACCCCGAGATGGCCCTGGTCCGAGATAAGGGAATGCAGCACGAGGCCGCCGTCCTCGCCAAGCTCGAACTCCAGCACGGCCCCGCGGTCCGCTTCGAGCACGAGAAGGATGGCGCCAACACGCTCGCCGCGCTCCAGACCGGGAAGAGGCTCATCTACCAGGGCCGCCTCGACCACGGCGTCTGGCACGGCTACCCCGACTTCCTGGTCCGCACCGAAACGCCGAGCCGCCTCGGCCCCTGGTCCTACCGGCCGCTCGACTCAAAGCTCGCCCGCTCGGCCAAGCCCTACTTCCTGATCCAGCTCTGCGCCTACGCCGAGTACCTCGAAGCACTCCAGGACACTCGCCCGCCGCAGCTTGGCTTCGTCCTCGGCACGGGTGAAGAACGCTGGTTCGAGACCGACCGCTCCTTTTACTTCTATCGCCACCTGCGGGACACCTTCCTCGAAATCCAGGAAGCCTTCGATCCCGGCGCGCAGCCCGACCCCGCCCTCGAGCGGAGCTGGGGGCGATGGGAGACCGCGGCTCAAAAGACCCTAGAAGAGCGCGACGACCTGCGTCTCGTCGCCCGCATCACCCGCAGCCAGATCAAACGCCTGCGCGCCGCCGGTATCGCGACCATGACGGCGCTCGCCTCGAGTTCCCCCTCTCCCAAAGGGAGAGGGGGCCAGGGGGTGAGAATCTCGGACGACGTCCTCGCGCGGCTGCGACGCCAGGCCCGGCTCCAAATGGAGTCTCGCGGCAAAGCGAAGCCCACGTTCGAGCCCCTGCCCCACGAGACCGGCAAACGCATCGGGCTCGCCATGCTGCCGCCCGCTTCCCCCGGCGATGTCTTCTTCGATCTCGAAGGCAACCCCCTCGCCGAGAGCGGCCTCGAGTATTTGTTCGGCGCGATCACGGTCGAAGACGGAAAGCCCCTCTTCAAGGACGAATGGGCGCACGACGCGGAGCAGGAAAAGGCGGCCTTCGAGCGGACCGTGGACTGGATCCACGAGCGGCTGCGCACAGATCCGAACATGCACGTCTACCACTACGCCAATTACGAAGTGGCGGCGCTGCAGCGACTCATGGGGAAGTACGCGACCCGCGAGAACGCGGTGGATGACCTGCTGCGCGGCGATGTGTTCGTGGATCTCTACGCCGTCACCAAGAACGGCGTCGCGATCGGGACGAGGGGCTACTCGCTCAAGGACATCGAGGTGCTCTTCTCGCCCGCGCGCACGGCCCTCGTCACCAGCGCGGCCAGCTCCGTCGTCGAATACAACAACTGGCTTGCCAGCGGCGAGCCACCCGACTGGCGTGCATCACCGATCCTCAAGGCCATCCGCGATTACAACCGCGAGGACTGCGAGAATACCTGGCATCTCGCCACGTGGCTGCGCGAGCGGCAACGCGAAGCGGGCATCGTCTATATCCCGCAGCCTCCGCCGGAGGCGGAGCAACCGGATGAGCCACGGCCCGAGGACGAGCTGGCCGAGGCGATGCTTTCGAATGCCCAGGACGACGTCACTCGCCTGGTGGCGTGGCTCCTCGGCTACCACCGGCGCGAGGACAAGCCGATGTGGTGGCGGTATTTCGATCGGCTCGAGTCTCCGCCGGAGGATTTGTACGATGATGCCGATTGCATCGCGTACGTGACGCGCACGGAGACGCCCCCCGTCCCGGTCAAGAAATCGCAGCTTGTGGAGTACGCGTTCAATCCCGATCAGGATACCAAAGTCGAGGCGGGCGACCGCGTCTACCTGCTGTTCGGGAGCGAGGTCGAGAAGCACAAGATCGAGTCATTGGATCTCGATACCGGACGGCTCACCATCAAGTTCGGACCCAAGCGCACCATCCCCGATCTCTGTCACATCATTCCGAACGAACACGTCCCGTCCGACCCGCTGCGAGAGGCCGTCACCCGATTTGGTGAACACTGGGCGAGCGGTGACCGCGACGCGTATCGCGCTGTAGACGACCTCCTGCATCGCCGCACGCCCAGGCTGACCGACAGAGCCGGCGGGGCGTTGCTGCCGGACGCGGCAACATTCCCAGGCGATCTCATAGACTTGATTCGCGGGCTCGACCGCACGACGCTCTGCATTCAAGGGCCGCCCGGTGCCGGCAAGACCTACAACGCGGCGGCCGTGATCGTGGCGTTGGCGAGCGGCGGCAAGCGCATTGGCGTCGCATCGAACAGCCACAAGGCGATCAACAATCTCCTGACCGACGTCAGCAACGCATCGCGGACCTTGGCGAAACCGCTGGCGATCTACAAAGCCGGTGGTGAAGACGACGCTGCCGACGATCCCGAACGGCGGATCAGTCAGTGTGACACTAAGGAGGTCTCTGGTCTCCTCGCTGACGGTATCGTCGTGGGCGGCTCCGCGTGGCTGTTCGCTCGGCCGGAACTGGATCAGTGCTTCGATTATCTCTTCATCGATGAAGCAGGCCAGGTCTGCCTCGCCAACGCCGTCGCGATGGGCCTGTCGGCCAAGAACATCGTGCTGATCGGCGACCAGATGCAGCTCTCCCAGCCTGCCCAGGCCGTGCATCCGGGTCGCAGCGGTTGGTCATGCCTGCACTATCTCCTGGAAGGGCACGCCACCGTGCCGCCGGACATGGGCGTGTTGCTGCCGGACACGTGGCGCCTGCATCCCGACATCTGCCGGTTCATTTCGGATACGGCCTACGAAGGGCGGCTGCATCCCAGTCCGAATACCGCGAGGCGTTGCATCAAGCTACCACCCGATGCGCACGTGCTTTCACGCGGCACCGGGATCATCCTCGACGAGATCGAGCACGAGGGAAACACCCAGTCGAGCGCGGAGGAGGCCAATCGGATCGCCGAGTACGTCGCGGACCTGCGCCGGGCCACCGTGCGCGAGGACGATGGGAAGGAGCACGGTTTCGATGTCGCAAAAGATCTGCTGATTGTGGCACCCTACAACGCCCAGGTGCGCTGTCTTAAGGAACGGATGAACGATCCCAAGATCCGTATCGCGTCGGTCGACAAGTTCCAGGGCCAGGAAGCCACCGTCGTGATCGTCTCCATGTGCGCCTCATCGCTCGAGGAGACAGCACGGGGTCCCGCGTTCTTGCTCAATCCCAACCGCCTGAACGTGACGTTGTCGCGAGCGCGGTGCTTGGCCATCGTAGTCGCGTCGTCGAAGCTGGTCCGGACGAGGCCGAACAGCGTGGAGGAGATGGAGCTGTTCAACCTGTACTGTCGCCTGCGGTACTACGCACGGGAGCTCGAAACTACGCCTGTCCTTCAGGGGTGAAGTCCTTCGGAAAACGGTCGCGACAGTAATCGATAATGTGATGGGGCGTTCGGGGCGATGCTAAGAGCCCGGCCCGGACCTTTCCCAACAATGCCGCAGTCATGTTCTCGGAAAGTTCACACCGACCGCTGCGCAAGGCGGCGTTGAGTCGAGCCGTCTGAAAGCGCTTCGTACCGCCGAAGTCGAGCGACGAATCATGCCTGATAAATGGATGGTCGCCAGCGGATAGAGTCACTGTTCTATCGGTGTGCCCGCGTACCGTCACGACCATAACGGCCACAACCTGATCGGATTCGGAATCAGGATCCGTCAAAACGAACCACAGGTGAGGAGAGCCAACCGGATAGCCTGAAAGGATAATGGCGCTTCCGGCCTTGAAGAACTCCATCGGACAAAGAGTCCGATCAACTCGCTAGCTGGTCCGCATAGCTTTCCGCGCCCAGGGCCTCGACGACCGCTTGAGCATCCTCCTCGCTCATGCCTTGGTGCAGAAGAATTTCCTTAATGCTGATCGGCACACATGATCCGTGCGGATCGTGCCACTCGGGAAGCTTGTGCGAGAGATCGCGAATTTCCCAACGCGACAATCGCCCGTACTTCTCAAAGACACGATCCAGGATCTCTTCCTCGGCGCGCGACAATTGGTCGTTTGGAATCTCGGCACGCAGCAGACTGACTTCCCAGTCGTGTGGCTCCGAAATAAAAGAGCGCCAATACGAGAGCTGGTCAGCATGGGGCTCTGGCTCTTCCGTCATGAGGTCCAGCGTGCGACTGAGCACCGGCCCTTGGGGCATGGAGACGTACATGTCGTAGCTGATGGGCCTGCCTAGCTCTGCCAAGGCCCGCCGATCGGCGAAATACAAGAGTTTCATCAACTTAAGGTAGGACATGGTACCGCCCCGCAGGCGCAGCAACCTGGCCGCGGCTTGGGTCGCCCTGTCCTCTCGATAGCGGAGGGGCATCGGCTGCAATGTCTCGGTTTTCATCATCAGCGTCAATACAATGTTACCCTCAATGGGCATCGAATTGCCCACGAGGGCGTTAGCCAAGTCTAAGCCGCACAAGCACAACGCGCGGCAGGCGATCATCCACCCACCGCGCCTCGCCGCCTGGGCCCAGGCTTCGGCGCCGCCTTCACGCCGCCTTCGGCGCTTCACCACCGCCCGCCTCCGGTCCGCCCTTGGATTTGAACGGACCCAGCACGTTGCGGGCACTGGCCCACGCCCCCATCAGCTCCGCGTTCTCCCCAAACCGGAACCGCACGAGCCCATCGAGCACGCGGACCTGCTCTTTGATCTCGGCCGCCACGGCCTTGAGATCGGCGCTTGCACCTACATGATTGCGCCGGCCTTCGCGCGAAGCCTCCAGCGTCTTCTCGAACTCCCCCAACGCGCCCGCGAGAGCATCGAGCAACGTCGGGGACATGCCGCGGCTCACCAGCAGCTCCTTCTGCGCGGTCGCCTTCTCCAGCATCCCGCGCGCCACGGTGAGCAACGCCTGGTGGCTGGCGTTCGTGGGCGGCAGCTGGAACTGCACCGCCAACTCCGCGTTCTCCTTCGCCGCCACCGCGCCAACCGCGCGCAGATAGAGCAGCAGCTTGCTCTGCAGCGCTCGACGAAGCTTGGCGCGCTGCTGGGTGGCCGCTCGCGTCACCACGACGCCACCGCGCTGCTGCGCCACCAGTACCTCCGCGCGCTGGATCAGCTCCTCGAACTTCGCGAGCCCGAGTCCCTCACCAACGGCGTCCGTCTTGTGGGCCCGCATAAAATCGCGGACCCGCGCGGCCATCTCCAGCCGCCTGCGTAATAGGGCGTTCATAACCCCTCCTTGAGTTCCCCCTCTCCGGAACGGAGAGGGGGCCCGGGGGTGAGGACGACCCTCTCCGGAACAGAGAGGAGCCATAGGTGACGACCATCCTCTCCGACGCCACGTGCAGCTTTGGATAAATCGGGCCACGCGGATTCGTGCTCACGTCCACTCGCCGTTGTCCTCGGGCGGAGACACTGCGCGAGCCGCGCAACGCGCGCTCGCTGAAACGCAAAGCCCCGCGCCACGATCGCTGTCCACGCATTTCGACACGGAGCCCGCGCTCGCCCGATCGCAGTGCGCTCGAGTGCGATCGACGTTCGCTCGCGATCGATCGGGATGCGGTGAAAACCGCTCGGCACGCCCGCGCACTCGATCGGGGTCCACGAAAGTCTCATCGGCAGGCTCTGCAGCTCGGTCGGGATCCGCCTTCGGTCGGCCCGAGTCGGCGCGAGTCGGGTCGCGGTGGGCGCACAATCGATCGCCACGCCCGTACGTTCGATCGGGATGCGCTGCAGCCAGGTCGCGGTCCGCGCGCGACTGATCGAAGTGTGCGTTAGGGGGATCGGAGGACACTCGAGCTGGATCGAGGACAACGCGCGCTGACAATGAGGACGCGCGCGGTGGCAATCGACGCCCTTCAGGGCGTGCGCAGTAGCCGAGCCGGCGCTTCAGCGCACGGACCCAACCAACCACGCTTCTTCTTGCTTTACATGCGCCCAGCGGGCTGTCATCCCGAGCGCCACAGGCGCGACCGATCTGCTTTTGACCACCCCCCTTCTCTCTTTCCCTCCCCTGAAGTATTTTACTCATACCCAGTAATACTAGGTACGCCCATGGCCTACGCTCGCATCGCCATTACCCTGCCGAAAAGCGTTCTCGCGGCTGCCGACCGCCGCGCGAAGCAGCTCGACCGCTCGCGCAGCCGGGTGATTGTCGATGCGCTGCGCGCATACCTGACAGGTCCGAGCGCAGTCCGCGAGTCGCCACAACCCGCCTACGGATCCGACGCTGTCGGTGTCGCTCGACGCGAGCAGCTCGAGCGCGATCTCGCGCGTTCGCCTGCCGAACGGCTCCGAGTGGCCGAGGCAACGTCGCGGCTCGCCCAGAGCCGGCGCCGGCGGCGTGGCGCGGTGCAGCAAATCATCGGCTTCGATTCCTACGAGGACTTCTACGAATGGAAAAGAGCCAATCGCGGATAACACCGGTCTGCGCGGCGCTGAATCGCGGCAAGGCGAAATACCTCGTCATCGGAGGTGTCGCCTGCATTCTGCATGGATACGCGCGCGCGACCGAAGACATCGATATCCTGATCGAGCGCACTGAAGCGAACGCCGCGCGCGTCCTTAAAGCACTGACGACACTTGGCTATGGCTTCGCCCGCGAGTGGACCGCAGCTGAGGTCCTGAAGCGTCCGATCACGGTCATCGGCGACGACCCGCGAGTCGACGTGTTCACGGTCGCGTGGAAGGTCAAATACGAGCAGGCGGCACCCAACGCAGGTACCGTGGATGTAGACGGGGTCAAGATTCCCCTGATTGGAATCGACGACCTCATCGAGACCAAGCGCACGGGACGGCTGCAAGACGCCGCGGACATCGAAGCCCTCGAAGAGGTCAGGCGGTTGCGCTAGGTCCACCGCGACGGCGAACGCAAATCCATCGGCGCAAGCCTGGGGTATATTGAAAGACACGAGGAGACGCCCATGCTGCTCGCTGTGCTGCTCGCCCTTGCACCCGCTGTCGCTCAGGACATCCCGGCCCCCATCACGGTCCGGCTCGATCACGAGCAATTCTCTCGCGGCGATCGCGCCCGCGTCTACGTCCAGACCGCGCAGGACGGCTTCCTCGTCGTTCTCCACGCTGATCCTCAGGGCCGCGTCCGCGTCCTGTTCCCGCTCGATCCCACCGACGATGCCTTCGTGCGCGGCGGCCGGCGCCAGGAGCTGCGCGGCCGCTCGGATCGCGACGCGATTTTCGTGGACGCCGCGGACGGCGCGGGTACGGTGCTCGCCGCCGTCTCAGCCGATCCCTTCACTTACGATGGCTTCGTCCGCAACGATCACTGGGACTACCGCTCCCTCGGCGCCGGGACGGTGCGCGCGGACCCGCTCGCGGGGCTGCTCGACATCGTGCGACAGATGAGCGGCGAGCAGCGCTTCGAGTACGACGCCGCCAGCTACGTGGTCGGCCGCCAGATTGCCGGGCGTTACGGACACGACGGATACGGATATGGCTATCACAACCGGTTCCGTCTGGGCCTGTCGTTCGGTTATCCGTATCGATCGTCGTATTTCCACGATCCGTTCTATGACCCGTTCTGCTACGATGCCTTCTGGGGTTGGAGCGCGAGCTGCTACTACGGATACCGCTCCCGCTTCGGGTTCGGCTTCGGCCGCTTCGGCACGACGTTTGTGGGAGGCGGGCATACGGGCGGCGGTGGCTCGCGCTTCGTGATTCCGCGCGACCGCGTGCGGTATACACCGGCAGAAGTCCGTCAGCGCAGCGGCTCGACGACGAACCCGACCATCGCTCCTCGGACGCGCGACGCTGGCACGTCGCGCGGCAAGCCGCGCGTCACGCGCGACCGGCCGAGCATAACGCGTGAGCGGCCCAGTTCGCCGCGCGGCAGACCGAGTGTGACGCGTGGCGGCAATGGTGGATCGCGCCCGGCGGCGCGGCCGTCGAGCGGCGGGCGGCGCGATGGGGGCGGGAGCGGGCGCGGCCGTCGTCCGTAACCATTGAATTCCGCGCAAGCGCTTGGGGGTGCCGTCGACTTGCTCCCGGATAAAGCCTAGGCCCGAGCGTGAGAGCAACTCATGGCTTCTTGTTCCGCGCCGGTGCCAGGGCGCCGATGCTCCGCGCGGGCCCGATGCGCCGAGCCTCGATGGTCTGAGCGGCCACGATCCACGTCTTGCCGCCGTCCACCGAGCGGTCCAAAGTCCACGAGAACCGGTCCGGCTGGATGTTGTGATAGCGTATCCGCGACAGCGCCGAGTCGCCGGCGGCCACGCCGAAGCGCTGCTCGATGTGCATCTCGCTCCCGACCTTCCGGGCGGTGCCGAAGTCCAGGAGGCCCCGTCCGGCGTCGGCGCCGATCAGCTCCCAGCGGTCCGCCGCGCCGTTGTAATTGCGCAGCGTGGTGGTGACGTAGTAGGTCTCGCCGCTGTCGCCTACCACCCGGTACTCATCCAGGATCTGCCCTTCGTCGAGCTGCACCGCGCTCCAGTACCCCCGGAACTCACCCCACTGCATGCTCGTGGCCCTGAATTCCCAGTCGCCGAGCAGGTAGTTGAACTCGCCCTTGTGCGCGTTGAACGACGAATCGATCTGTTCGCCGCTGCGTCGAGCGGGCGTCTGGGCGCCGCCCGAGCCCGCTGCGAGCACGAATGCCAGGAATGGCAGTAGAGTTTTCATGAGGATACACTGCAGCGAGCGTGTCATCCTGAGCCCCGCAGGCGCGAAGGATCTGCTGAGGAGTGGGGGCGCCAGGCGCGAAGAATCCGTTAGCTGCTGTACCTTTCCCGCACCTATGAAACGTTACGCGGCATTTCTCCGCGGCGTGATGCCCATGAACGCCAGGATGGCCGAGCTGCGACAGGCCTTCGAATCGGCCGGCTTCGGCGACGTCAAGACCGTGCGCTCGAGCGGCAATGTCGTCTTCAGCGCCAAGCCAGGATCTGACGTCTCGCTCGCCCGCACCGCCGAAGCCGCGATGCAGCAGCACCTCGGCAAGACGTTCCTCACGATCGTGCGCTCCATCGACGCGCTGCGCAAAATCCTCGACACCGATCCGTTCGGTGGGTTCCGCCTGAAGCCCGGCACCAAGCGCATCGTCACGTTCCTGCGCGACCCCCACAAATCGCGGCTGAAGCTGCCGATCACGTTCGAGGACGCTCGCATCCTCGCCATGAAAGGGAGTGAGGTGTTCACGGTCTACGTCCCGAACCCCCGGCACGGCCCCGACTTCATGACACTCCTCGAGAAGACATTCGGCAAGGAGCAAACGACCCGCACGTGGGAGACCATCGCGATGGTGGCGCGCTGAAGGGGCGGCCCGACGACCGATTGCTTCGCCGGCGTGAACTCCCCATAGTAGCGCCGATGTCCGACCCCAATACCCCCGCCCTCTCCCGCCTCGCCGCCGCCCTGGGCGAGAAGTACGAAGTCCGCCGCGTCGTCGGCTCGGGCGGCTTCGCCGAGGTCTACGAAGTCTGGGACAAGGAGCTGGAGCGCCGCCTGGCGGTCAAAGTCCTGCGGCCCGACGTCGCCTGGACCGCCGGGATGATCGAGCGCTTTCAGCGCGAAACGCGCGCCGCCGCCCGGCTCGAGCACGCCAACATCCTCCCGATCCACTTCGTGGGCGAAGGCCAAGGGCTCGCCTACTACGCGATGCCGTTCGTGGACGGGATGTCGCTGGGCGAGCTGCTCAAGCGCTCCGGGGGAGGGGGGGGCGCGCTGCCGCCCGAGCGTGCGCTCGCCATCATCATCCCGATCCTCGACGCGCTCGATCACGCGCACAAGGCGGGGCTGCTGCACCGCGACATCAAGCCCGACAACATCATGCTCGACGTCGCGCGTGGCCGGCCGCTGCTCGTGGACTTTGGCATCGCGCGGCGGCTCGACGGCGCGGCGGGCGCCGGCCTCACGCAGACGGGCCTGGTGATCGGGACGCCGCACTACATGTCGCCCGAGCAGGCCCTCGGCGACCCCAACCTCGATCGCCGCTCGGACCTCTACTCACTCGGCGCCGTGCTCTTTCAGATGGTGACCGGCGCCCCGCCGTTCGACGGCGACTCGTCGCAGCAGATCGTGGGGAAGCACATCGCCGAGCCGCCGCCCGCCG